>JABMMK010000279.1 GCA_013205605.1 Cytophagales bacterium
ATCCCAAATATCAATTTGATGCTTCTTTAGTGGATGCAGTGAAATGGGGTACTATGGTATTTACGAGCGAGGAAATCGGTTCCGTGAAAACAACGATTTCGACTCAAAGTATCCAGCCTTATATAGGTTTAGGTTATGATCGCTTTTATGTGGGCCAAAAGTATAACATCAGTGTTGAGGGTGGTTTGCTTTACCAAGGAAAGCCTCAGGTAAGTATGACAGCTACTAACATGCTCGAGCTAACTTCTACCCAAGCACCTATCCTACAAAATAATTTGGGCGATTATCAAATCATCCCTTTCGCTCAAATCCTTTTACAAATTCGTCTTTAATCTAAAACCCATGAGAAATTTAAAATTTTTGCTCGTCTTTATATCCACGATAGCGATATCTGCCTTATTTAACTCCTGCAGTAAACCTTTTGAGGGAGTTTCAGCGATTTTATCCAATAGCTACATTGACCACCGAGTAAGTGTTCAAGTGGTGGATGCTAATCCTAAGTCTACCACGTATTATCCGGCCAATGCCGTTATCACGCTTACTGGAGATGCCATTAAAAAAGGCTTAGTCTATTCGGCTGATGGAGCTGCGCTGAATGAAAGTTCAGGTAACGCTAAATTGGTTAATAATACGATTACCCTAGCAATTAAGCCCTATTATAAAATTACTTCGGCTGCCCCGATCAAGTTTACGATCACGGCTGAGGCACCTAATTACATCACCAATACTCAAGATGTAGTGGTTACCTCATTAGATAGTCTTCAATATGTGAATGTAAAAATATTAAAACCAAGTGCTTTGCCGGTGGGTGTGGCTTATTCAACTTCCTCAGCAGCGACCAACGCTAATGGAGCGACTACAAAAGATATTGTTGTTGCCGTAGGAAATAGTGCAGGGGGTAGTTCAGGTCAACCTCAAGTTGCGGTCAGCATTACTGCGGGTACTGTTTTCAAAGATGCTAGTAACAACCCAATTATAAGCGATAAGGGATTATCTATTAACACTACTTCATTCAGTGGTGGAAGTAATGAGTCGATATCCGCTATCCAAGGGGGCTTAGATAATGTGTCCACATCTGCAGGAAATTCCACTTTTATCTTAGGCGCTGCGGTAAACGTTAAAGCATTCTTAGGTGGAGTGGCTGTTAAATCGTTTTCTACCCCTATCCCAGTTGTGGTGAATTTGCCTGCTACTATGTTAAATCCAAGTACAAAATCAACAATTAAAGTAGGTGATATCATCCCAGTATGGAGTAAGAGTGAAGGGATTGCTAGTTGGATTAAGGAAGGTACCTGCGTTGTAGAAATAGATCCGGCAACAGGTCTATTCAAAGCAACGATGTTGGTTACTCACTTATCTACTTGGATGACTGCCTTTAATCAAGAAGTATGTGCTTCTTCTTTAAAATTGAATTATTCATCTAATAATAATAATGTTACTACCTTATACGTAGCTGCTTATGCTAAGGATGGAAATGGCCAATTAATCACAGGTAAGGTTGTTTCGGCTAAAAATGGGGATGTTATCTCGTTTGATTTACCTAAAGGCGTGGATGTTAATGTGAAAATGTTTGCAGGATCTAGCGATAATGGTACTTTGATCCAAACGGTTGCTGTGGCTGCTTGTGCGTCTAGTGCAAACCTGACGAATAACCAAGTAATTACAAACCCTACACTCTTTTTTGATTTACAAACTGTGTGTAAAGATGGTACATTTAGATATACAGGTGATATCTTTTATAAAGTTTCAGGGACTAATATCTGGGAACCTTTTACTCCCTCAGTGAACGGAACTTTGACCACTAATTTATTAGAATGGAGTAAAACGTATGATTTCAGAATCATTTATAAGGGAACTGAATTTGCTCGAACTCGACAAGTGCTACAATCTGAATTTAGGACTAGTGGTGGAACTTGGTCATTTTTTGGTAAAACAGGTGTTCAACAAACCTTCTTTAATGCACCGACAAGTTGTCAATAATTTTTTTGTAGAGACGCGATACTTCGCGTCTGAGAAAAATGTAGAGACGCGATACCTCGCGTCTGATTTGAATTTGTATAAATCATCAGGTTGTAACAAAAAAGACGCTGGGCATCGCGTCTCTACAAGGTAAATGGGATTCTGAAAAACCTAGGTAAAATGAATCAAGATAAATAAATTAAATTCCTTGTTTCACTTTAGGGAAACTTTCTTATTTTTGTGTTGTGGAGATAAATCTGAAACATCGAAAAATAATAAATAATGACTCTCGAAGAATTCAAACAAAAGAACTACGGAAAACGTGGGACTGTAGCGCGTGATGAACTTGAATCAGGTTATGATGCGTTTAAAATAGGTGCTTTGATTCATGACACTCGTATTGAAATGGGAATGACGCAAGAACAACTTGCGGAAAAGGTTGGAACAACAAAATCCTATATTTCTAAAATAGAGAACAATATAAAAGAAGCTCGCATTTCTACACTTCAGAAAATCATTGAATTGGGCTTTGGCGGACGTCTTGAGCTGAACGTAAAAATCTAACGGTCAAATGATTGAAATAAGAAGCCTAAAAGAAATTGTCGGATATGAAAAGTAAACCTAAAGTTGAAAAAGGATTTGATACAGTAAAAGTATTCAGAGAAATTAAAGATAGAATTTCAGAAGAGATTAGAGGTATGACATTTGAACAATTGAATGAATACCTTGATAAGAATAAAACGAATCAAGATAAATAGATCAAATTATTTGTTTCTATTTTTGGAAACTTTAGTTATCTTTGTGAGGATTGTTTTGACAGCTTTAAATGAGATATTTTGAGACGAAATTTTTAGAAGAAGCTGAAGAGTTCATTTCAGAACTTGACCTAAAGATGATCAAAAAAATCTTTTATAATATTGACCTTGCGGAACAGACTAATGACCCAAAACTTTTCAAGAAACTTCAAAACGATATTTGGGAGTTTAGGACAAAATACGCCGGACTTCAAATCAGACTTCTTGCATTTTGGGATAAAACAGATAACAAAAAAACTTTAGTTTTGGCAACTCACGGTTTAATAAAAAAAGTTGATAAAGTTCCTGCTAACGAAATTGACCGAGCTGCAAGACTTAGGGTTAAATATTTCGAAAATAAATAAAAAAATAATCATATGGCAACTAAAGACTTAAAGACCTACTCGCTTGCAGAAATGAAGGACAAGTATATCGGCAAGGTTGGAACAGCTAACAGAGACGAATACGAATATGAACTTCGTATGGATGTTTTAGGTAAAATGATTAAGTCAGCTAGGCAACAACGAAACCTAACACAAGAAGAACTTGGAAAACTTGTTGGCGTACAGAAAGCACAAATTTCCAAACTTGAAAACAGTACAAATAGTGCGACAATAGAAACTGTTTTAAAAGTTTTCGGAGCTTTAAGAGCAGAAATTAATTTTAACGTAAAACTTGAAGACACATTTGTTAAGCTCGCTTAATATAAATCAAACTCGCATTACATACTGTAGAGACGCGATACCTCGCGTCTATTTCACATTTGTGTATTAAATTTCATTTTATTGAGGGCATTTTTGTAAATTTATGAGTGAAAAAGAATAAACTAATAGGTCTTGATTTTGTGGTCGATAAGCTGACCAATTCCATAGAAAATGTGGTATCGGGAGATAGTTTTTCAACTGACATTTCACTTATTTCAAATACTACCCTCATGACGGCAACTAAAAAAAATGGATGGGCATTTGACTGGAAAGAGGAAGCAAGACAACTTGAAAGAGATATTTACAAATTGACAATCGTTAATAACCAAACCATTATTCAGGGACTGATAAGTTTAGAAGTAAAAGTCGACCATGTGTATATGCATTTGTTAGAAAGTGCACCATTCAATAAAGGAAAGATTAAAATTTATGCTGGTGTACCTGGTAACTTGGTTGCATTTGCTTGTAAACTTGCTTTTCAACGCGGGCACGAAGGTATCGTATCTTTTCTCTCTAAATCTCAACTTGTTCAACACTATATTGACACTTTAGGTGCTTTACATATTGGCGGAAGATTAATGATTATAGACAATAACGCAGCATTAAAACTTTTACATAAATATTTTCCAAGATGAAGAATAAATCAATAGAACTTGATGTGGACTTTATTGGCGGACAAGGTCCATTAACTAAAGTTGAAGAACAAGCAATTAGCGAATTTATTAAAGCTCAGAAATTATTAAGAGTCAAAAAAAAGCTTCCTAAATCAAAGACAATAAGCAATACCCATTTACTGCATAACACAAACGAACATGCTTCTTAGGATGTATAAACAAGCCAATAAAAGCACGTTTTCAATATTTTTGCCTTTGGCTTAACATCTTGAGCTGAACGTAAAAATCTAACGGTCAAATACTGTAGAGACGCGATACCTCGCGTCTGAAAAAATGTAGAGACGCGATACCTCGCGTCTGAAAAAATGTAGAGACGCGATACCTCGCGTCTGAAAAAATGTAGAGACGCGATACCTCGCGTCTGATTTGAATTTGCATAAATCATCATGTTGTAACAAATAGACGCGAGGTATCGCGTCAGTACAAAAAAATAGACGCGAGGTATCGCGTCTCTACAGGAAATTTATGGGATTTTTTAATTGGAGTGAAAAGAATAAATTAAGCCCAACATTCGATTGGGGAATCCACATAGATATTCATAATCATATCTTGCCGGCATTGGATGATGGTTCCCCGGATATATCAACCTCCCATATTTTATTGGATGGTTTGGAAGAGTTGGGATTTACACATTCGGTATCCACTCCTCATATTGCGGCTGGCATTTATCACAATGATTCGGAAAGCATTGCTCACTCATTTCAATCTCTGAAAGATTCATTTTTGAATATTACTCAGGAAAATAATGTGAGTGAACCCAATAGTTTAAGCAAAGCTCAATCCATCATTTTAAATGGATTTGCCTCCGAATATATGCTGGATGACCAGTTTCCTGAATGGATCGAAAAGGGATTAATAACTTACCCAAGTACAGGGCAATACGTCCTCGTGGAATTTCCCTATTTAGGTAAACCGCTACAATGGCATGAGCTAGTTTTCGAAATGCTCAAAAAAAGATATCAACCCATTTTAGCTCATCCAGAGCGATACCAATTTATAAGTCCTGAATATTTGATGGAGACATTGATGCCTGCTGGATTTAAATTCCAATTAAACCTATTATCACTTTCGGGTTATTATGGACCTAAAATCAAGCAGTTGGCAGATATATATCTTAATGAAGGTATTTATGAATTTGTCGGTACTGACATGCATCACATGTTTCATCTGGAGGCCTTGCGAAAAATGAAGCAGGATGAAAAGATTTCCGCCAAGCTTTCTGATTACACTTTCCAAAACGAATTATTGCTTCTACATTGAAAATTCTACTCATCCTATCTTTGTCGGTTTGCGTCCTTTGCGTATTTTATTTTTCGTGGCTACCGAATCCGAGCTTCGTGAATCAAAGCTATTTACCCCGTTGGCTCGTCTACTGGGCCGATGTGTACGTACAATTGCGCACTGCCGTTCCATTTTTGGCGATCGGTTTCTTAGTCCAATTTTTGTGCAAGCCTAATGCTTGTTTTACGCTAAAGGGATTTGTGTTTTCTTTCATCGTAGTCTTAATCGCCGAGGGAGGCCAATTTCTACTTCCGTATCGGCATCCAGATGTGATGGATATCGTGTTTGGAGTTTTGGGAACGCTCGTAGGCATGTTTTTTTATTATCAAATGTTTAAATTAAGGCATTTAATACTCGCCAAAAAATGAGAAACAGTTATCGTTTTTTCTTGACCTTTCTTTTATTGATCATAGACTTTGGCCTGGTATTTTTATCGGTGTATTTATTTGTGACTCCTATGGATCGCGCTGAGATGTATGGGGATTGGTATTCATTCCAAAATGGATTATATATTAGTATGCAGACTTGGTTCATTGCGGTTCTTTACCTTCAATTGTATCGAAATTTTAGTACTCAAGGGTTTACGGGATTATATCGATCATCGTGGCGGGCGCTCTTGATCCAGCAGATTATCTATATCGCTTATTTGAATTTGAATCCATCTATTTTTAAGGGTGAGGTGTTAATCCAACAAGCTATTTTTACGTGTACATTTTTACTGGCGACAGGGTTGATTTCACGGATATTAATCACGTTTTTGGGCTGGTATTATGAAAAGAAAATGGGTTTTAAAAATTCGGTGGCTATTTGGGGATTTAATCAAACGGGGATTGAGTTGGCTGCCCAATTTGAGACCCATGCAAGTGATAAAAAGTTTCTGGGCATCATGGATGAGAATCAGAGTTTTGATTTTACTCAAAAGAAGGATTTGCATAAACGATTGCGGGAAGCGATTAAGTTGGCCTCCGTTCAGAAAATTCATGAACTTTTTATTTGTGTCAATCCTCAAATGTTTCAAGATGTCAAGGGCTTGTTTACCTTGGCCGATGAATATTGTTTACGCATCAAGTTTGTGCCTGATATTTTGGGTCTATATCCGGATAATTCGGTGGTACAAAATGTGCATCAGTTTCAAGCCATTTCGTTGCGGGATGAGCCGCTGGAAGATCAAGACAATCGCTTTGCCAAAAGGTTTTTTGACGTATTTTTCAGTTTATTGGTCATCATTTTTATCTTGAGCTGGCTGTATCCCATCATTGGTTTGATCATTAAAATCCAAAGTCCCGGTCCCATCATCTTTCAGCAATTGAGGAGCGGTGAAAACAACGAACCTTTTTGGTGTTATAAATTTAGAAGTATGCGCGTTAATTCGGATAGTGATAAGATACAGGCTACGAAGCATGATAAGCGGGTGAC
>JABMMK010000280.1 GCA_013205605.1 Cytophagales bacterium
AAAGGGTACAAAGAAGATTTAGGAGAAACGTAAGGATTCATCCATAAATTGGCCGAAACCGCCTTGGCAGCTAATTGGTCCAAAAACAATTTAGGATTAGGGAATCTTGTTGGGTCCCATTCAAAAGTGCAAGGGTAGGACATGCTATGCCAACCTGGTTCCACACCAATAAAATCCAAAGGGAAATCGTGTTCCTCAAAACTGCTTACTTCCTTTAATATATCATCCTGTGAATAAAGCGTGGGAACTCGTTGGGTAAACCCTAAACCCCATTTCGGCGGTAAATATCCCCCGCCACTCAGTAGATTATAGCGCTGCACCACCTGCATCGTCGACGGACCAGCAAAAACATATAGCGTTGTCCCTGAGGCCGGAACTAATATTTCAACCGCATCAGAATAGGGCTGCGCATCCCATTTTTTATTGGTATTCCGATCCTGTAACTCAGGAGGATTTTTAGAATCCACCCGAACACCGGTTCCCGCATATACGGTGATGTATTGAGCTGCGTCAATCAAAACTCCGTAGCCTTTGGTAGACACATAAAATGGCACGGGCGCGTGTGTCCGACCATTATCCTTGCCACCGAAGTGATCCATATGCAGATTTAAAATCCGACCTCTTTGATTGACTGTTTGAAAATTTAACCCTAAACCAAAAATTTGCTCTTCCTTTTGAAGTGGAAATTTTAAGTAGGTTTTACCGTCAATAACCTTGACTTCAATAGCGCCCTTGTCTAATGGAAATTGGGTTTTAGGCAAAGTTTGGAGCGCGGCCAAATTTGCCTTCCCCCCTGCTGCTTTTAATAAACTATGTTTTTGTGGTTTGCCCACTTCCGCTTTCCAAATCCCTGGATAGCTTTCTTTCCAAATGACAGGAACTTGTGCAAGCATTGTTGACGCTGACACGAATAAAACGAAAGCAAGATGGAAAATTCTCATAGCCAAAAAATTTAGACCTATTTATTTTTTATAAGCAATGCGGTAGATAGACCCATTTAAATCGTCACACACATATAGAGCACCATCAGGTCCTTGTGCTAATCCACAAGGACGATGTTGGATCGGACCAGAAGGTTTAACCAAATCGATGCCTGCAAAATTATCTGCAAAAATCTCCCATTTGCCGCTTGGCTTATTATCTACAAACGGGACAAAGGCAACTAAATACCCTTTTTTCAATTCCGCCGATTGACCATGGAAGGCTACAAATGCACCATTTCTGTATTTCGCTGGAAACATTTTACCTGTGTAGAAAAGCAAATCATTCGGTCCCATATGTGCTGGAAAAGTAACAGTTGGATTAATAGCCTTTTCGCCCCCTACTTTTTTCCCATCCCCACCATACTCTGGAGCTTGAATTTTTTTGTTTTGAAATTGGTCATAATAAATATAAGGCCAACCCGCATCATCGCCCTCATGCAATTCATATATAGCCTCTGCAGGCATTTCTTGGCTTTGCTTAGGCGTATAAAATTGAGGATAAAAGTCATGAAATTGACCGCGACCATGAGCTGTTATAAATAAAGAATTGGTTTTTGCATTCCAAAAAGTCCCTACCGAATTTTTAATTCCCGTCGCATAACGCGTACCATCTTTAAATCCTTGATTTAATTTATTTGCATTAAATTTCCAGATTCCACCGGCTGAATCTAAAATAGAGCAAGGAACCATTCCTGTCCCAGTGCCTAGGATTCTACAAGCGTCATTATAAGAACCAATGGAAACGTATAAATTAGATTTGTTGTCGAAAGAAAAAGGTTTTGCATTATCCCGGCCATGATCTAACAAACCATTGACAATGTTTTCAGGGTTTTCTGTATCAATTACCTCCTCATTTGCATTTAACTTGTAGCGATAAACACCCTTGTTTGACGAGGCGTACAGATATCCTTGATTGATTAAAATACCTGTTCCCGTATAATTTCCAAAAAGCTTCGTCTCGTCGATGACCCCATCTTTATTGGTATCACGCAACAAATAAATACCTTTACCCTCTTTTAATTTAGATAATTTAGCATAAATATCTCCATTTTTCGAAATGGTCATGTGCCGAGTTGCTCCCAAATCAGAAGCTAATATTTGGACTACGAATCCTGCAGGCACTTTAATGTCGGTGGTTTCAACTACCTTCTTCGTAAGATTTGTATCCCATCGATATGAAATAAAACTAAATGTACTGAAGAGCACTAGGCCCAATAAAACGAATTTTAGATTTAAATTTTTCATAGAATATGATATAATCGAGCGTATTAGAAAGCTGATTATTTTTAGGTTTAGATAAGCTAATAACTCATAAAACTATATTTTCTTTTTGGGAGGAACAAATTTATATTGGACAATTTTGGATCTACCATGACCTGACCTTTCATGGTTTTTTTGAATCAGGCAAATTTAGCTTTTGATTTGCCTTGAAATTTTGATTAATTTGACGTCCAAAATAAACAGCTATGAAAAATACCATTGCCTTAATTTTAAGTTTTCTTGTCATGTCAAATATGACATCAGCAGCTAAATCCGTGGGAGATGAAAGTCTTGAGGGTCGCTGGGATATTACGGTGACCAAAGGAGATAAAAAGCTCCCGTCTTGGCTCGAGGTAAATCACTCCGGCATCCGAACTTTAACAGGTTCTTTTGTAGCCGATGGCGGAAGCGCAAGACCCGTTTCCAAAATAAATTTCAAAGATGGAAAATTATCCTTCCGCATCCCCCCACAGTGGGATGATTCAGATCAAGATTTACAAGTAGAGGGTACCCTTGAAAATGGAAAATTATCGGGTACTATGATCACTTCTAAAGGAGAGAATTTAACTTGGGTTGGGGTTAAAGCTCCAAAATTATGGCGTGAAAAAGAACCCGTTTGGGATAAGCCCATCACCCTTTTTAATGGAAAAGATTTAACGGGTTGGGAGACATTGGGAACCAGGAAAAACCAATGGATGGTGGAAGATGGCGCATTAAAAAGTCCGAAGTCAGGGGCTAATATCCGCACAAAAAATACCTATAATGACTTTAAATTACATATTGAATTCAGATATCCCAAAGAAAGTAATAGTGGTGTTTACTTAAGAGGTCGCTATGAAGTTCAAGTGTCTGACAGCAAAGGTATGCCTCCATTAAAAGATTATTTAGGTGCTATTTATGGGTTTATTTCCCCGCTAGAAATGGTGGCAAAAGAGCCGGGTGAATGGCAAACATTTGATATTACGCTGGTGGGCCGATTGGTTACTTTGGTCGGAAATGGAAAGCAAATCATTTACAAGCAAGAAATTCCAGGAATCACTGGAGGAGCCATGGATTCCAATGAATCTGAACCAGGACCCATCATGATTCAAGGAGATCATGGACCTGTGGAATACCGCAACATTATCTTAACTCCAGCTAAATAAAATTTTCATAGGGCATGTTTTGCCCTATTTTTCTAACCTGATATGCGTAAAATTACTTGCTTCTGGGTTTTCATTTGTATTCAAACCTTAGGCTTTTCAGCCAGCGCAAGGCGTCTAATTGTACTAGCCGACTCCGTGAATTTTCAAACTATTTCCAATTTAGTTTATGGAAATGCCCCTGACCATCGCAATGAATTAGACATTTACCTGCCTAAAAAACATGGCCCAAAAACACCCATGGTCGTGTTTATTCATGGGGGATTTTGGTCAAAAGGCGGGAAACACCAATTGCCAAAACCTTTAATCGACTTGCTCGTGGGCCAAAAAGGATATGCCATGGCTTCCATCAATTATCGTTTTGTCAAAGCCGGAGCAAATAAATACCCGACTCAAATGGACGATGTAAGCCAAGCATTGCAATTCCTTTCAAGCAAAGCGGATAGCCTGGGTTATAAGAAAAAATCGTTTGCTTTAATTGGCGCCAGTGCCGGAGCACATTTAGCGCTCATGTATGCCTACGCAAATGATTCACAAAAAATGACGAAAACGGTGGTGGATATTGTAGGGCCGACGGACTTATCCGATTCAACTATTCGTGGCCGACAAGGCATTGCGGATGCCACCATTAGTTATTTTCTAGGGAATCCAGATGCCAAAGCGGAAATTGCAAAAACATCTAGTCCGATATTCAATTTGAGTAAAAAATCAGGAGTGCCCACCGTTATTTTTCATGGCGAAAATGATGAGTTGGTAGATGTGCATCAGGCGAAGAACTTACATGCTAAGCTACTTCAATTAGGCATCAAGACTGAATTGAATATATATCCCAATGAGACCCATGAAATGAAAAAAAGCCTAGCCGATGTTTTTATCAAAACAGCTACTTGGCTTGAGAAGGTATATCCTAATCGCTAATCGATCAACATCTGTTCCACTTGGAAAAGAGTCGTAGATTTCGGGTCATAGGTAATTTTAATCGCCGCCATTTCAGCATCGCCAAAAACCTGAACACGGGTAAAGTTCATTAAAGTAGCTTTTTGATTATTGATCAAAATAGGTTTATCCGTAATGAAACGATGGGAATCGCCATTCACTAAAAACACTTGCTTGCCATATTTCTGAGTCAATTCACTTAATTTATTGACCACTTTTTCAAATCCTTTACTAGGCTTCATGTCTTTATAAAACATATCGGCTTGGGTAAAAAGCATAAGTCCTTTTTTATCTTGAGCGGCTGCAAATACCTGTTCAAGCCAGGCCAAATTTGCCTTTTCGCGGTCGATAAATTCTTGATTATCCCCAGCGTCTTTGAAATTATTATTGGACCCCACTAAATGGATTGTGGCAAACTGAAGACCTCCATAGGTCCATAAATTATTCTCTACATACTTCTCAAAACCAGAAGATTTTGCTTGAGATATTAAATTGATTTTCTTCTTCCCAAAACTTTTATCAGATCCATAAAACATTTTTCTCAACACATCCAATCTTTCAAGCGGATCGTATTCCCCGGCTGCTTTTCGATTACAATCCGTCCATTCATTGTCACCCGGAGTATAAATCAAAGGCGGCTCAAAGGTTTCAAAATAGGCATGCATGCGCTCAAAATATTCGGTTGAGCAAAGGCTTGAACCTGACTTGAAATCGCCCACATGCACGATGAAATCTGGCTTTTCCTGATTTAACGTTTTGATCACACGCTCAAATTTTGGGTAATCATTCTGGACCCGATAAGGCATATCGCCAAACGCGACAAAAGTGAATTTCTTTTGTTGGCCCGCGGCCAATAACGAAATAAAAAGAGCACAAAAAACAAGAGGTAGACGCAAGAGATTCATAGGATATTTTTTCAACCCAAAGGTAATTAAAAACTCGAAAGCCTATTAATGCCGTTCAAAAATTTAATGGGCCACAACCTGCAGCAGGACGCTATTGGTGGTATCCTTTGTATTCCATTAGTCAAATGAAATAATTTCTTTTAGGAGATGAATCATATTGATAATTTATTTTCTTTGGTAAGTAGTATTCGTTTGCTTCCCATCCACATCCGTAAAAACGAACGTATACAGGTTGGCATTAGTCCAACTATATTGAACGCTTCCGGTTTTGGTGCCTATTTTGTAGGTCAACAAATAACTGGAAGCAGTGGGTGCGGAAAAAGCGGTAATTGACGCCCCATTCAAAGGAGTTAATGCGGGTCTTAATGGATTTGAAAATGCCTGTGGAATAATTTGATTTTCAGGCGCTGATGTGGAAGGGTCCACATTCACCTTACCCTTCATCGAACCGATTACATAGGGATAATCATTCGTTCCATGGTAGTGGTATACATTATTGGACCCTACATGCCCATGAGATTCATCGAGTGTTTTCATGGTAGAACCATCGGGTTCTTTTGCCCCATACACAGCAAAACCGTCTAAGGCAAACGCAATGGGTTTTAACCCCGAAGTGGTAGATAAATGCAGAGGTGCTGCATGGTAATGATAATCATCACCTTTGCCACAATGGCCTCCCCACTGGTCTAATTCTCCAATCAAAAAGGAATCTTCTCCTCG
>JABMMK010000281.1 GCA_013205605.1 Cytophagales bacterium
GGGTGGATGAAGAGGAGCCAAGTGGCTTTTTATCAAGAAAAGTATGAACTCGCGTGGACCTATTTTCACGAATGTAGGACTTTAGATATATTGCAAATGGACTTGAATTTTGGTAGCCAATTGGCCGAAAAAATGCCAGATCCTAAAGGAATTTTTAAATAATGAGCGATGGGATTCCGTTCTTTTTTTGCTAAACCTTTTGCCAAACGTGTTGTAAAAAAGCATCGTTTAAGTCATCAAAATGCGTTAGAAAGGCAGGATTATTGGCTGTCACATCATTTAAAAAAAGCAGAAAATACGATATTTGGGCAGGCTTTTACCTTCGCCAAAATCAGAAATTATTTAGAGTTTAAATCCATCGTCCCCATTGCGGAATATGAGGATTTAAAATCGTATATCGACGAGATGGTCAAAGGGGCTGAAAATATTTTATGGCCAGGAAAGCCCGCTTACTTTGGCAAAACATCGGGCACCACTTCTGGGGTAAAATACATTCCCATTTCAAAAGAGTCCATGCCTTTTCATATTCAAGGTGCGAGAGACGCGTTATTGCACTATGTTTTTTACAGTGGGAATGCGGCTTTTTTAGATCGAAAATTAATTTTTTTATCAGGTTCTCCTGCATTGAATATTAAAAATGGGATAGCTACGGGCCGATTATCGGGCATTGTAAATCACCATGTTCCCAGTTATTTAAGGGCAAACCAATTGCCCGCGTATCAGACGAATTGCATCGAAGATTGGGAGGAAAAACTAGCGGCGATAGTTCAGGAAACCTATACTCAACGGATGGGATTAATTTCGGGCATACCTCCTTGGGTTCAGATGTATTTTGATCGATTGGAGGAGTTGACAGGTCAAAAAGTCGGCGATTTATTTACCGATTTTCAGCTATTTGTAACCGGAGGGGTCAACTTCGAACCTTATAGGCAAAAATTAATGTCGTCGATAGGCCGAGAAGTGGATGTACTTGAAACGTATCCGGCATCTGAGGGTTTTATTGCTTTTCAGGATTCAAGTGGCGAGGAGGGTTTATTGCTTAATGTAGACGGAGGAATTTTTTATGAATTTGTGCCTACGGACACCTATTTTTCCGCACAGCCGAAGAGATTATGTTTGGCGGAAGTGGAGCTAGGCGTAAATTATGCTCTTTTATTAACGACGAATGCTGGCCTTTGGGCCTATTCCATCGGCGATACGGTTAAATTTGTATCTCTAAATCCGTATCGAATTATTGTCACCGGTAGGATTAAACACTTTATTTCTGCTTTTGGTGAACATGTTATTTCAGAGGAAGTGGAGAGAGCGATGAAAGCAGCTTTGACGGCATGTCCGGAGGCTAATATTGTCGAGTTTACATTAGCCCCACAAATTAATCCTGCCCCAGGCGAACTTCCTTATCATGAGTGGCTTGTTGAGTTTTCAAAGAAACCGAAAAACATTTCCTTGTTTAAAGATGCTTTGGAACAATCCATGCAGCAACAAAATATTTACTACAAAGACTTGATTGTTGGCGGCATTCTCCAGCCTCTCGTTTTAACCCCGTTGAAGAAAAACGCATTTATTAATTACATGAAATCGGAGGGGAAATTAGGAGGACAAAATAAGGTTCCTCGCTTATCCAATGATCGCCTTATCGCAGATAAATTAAGCTAATTTTATGCTTTTTTGGCTCAATATTGGCATCAAAAATACAAGTATGGTGGCGATGAACATCGGGATTCCCATCGTACTCAATAGGCTAATCCATAGAGCCAAGTAGATTGGGTAGGTAAATAATAATGCGGCAAAAAGTACCGAATCAAAAAACACGGTATGCTTGAATTTCAGGTCAACGCAATATTCGATTATTCGGTAATAGGGAAGATGGAAATAATAGGAAAATCCATAAGAAACAAGTGTTTTTTCTAAAGGCAGGTGTATGTTTTTCGACATTTCTTCCGCGGCACGCGCATTGAAAACAAGGCGGTCGCTAGATTCAATGATCGGTTTTATAGACCCGATTTCAGTGATGTCAATATTCACACTTTTGCCGATTCCTCTAAATGAATTATAGGCCATTCCGATGACATGAACTTTGGGAAAAACGTCAAGGGCGTGGAGCGTTTCTAAAATTCTAGAGGCGCCTTTTTTAAAGGGTTGAATTTCATGTGTGTTTAAACAGATGCCTTCAATGAAGATTAAAACGGCACCGCCGTCTTTCATGAGATCAACGGACTCTTGAAATGTGTGGCTATTTCTGTGCAAATGTTCCTTTCCTTCTCTTGCTCTAAATACAGGAATCATGCCAATGGATCGAAGTAAATATCCAAATATGGGATTTTGGAAAACATCTCCTCGAGCTAAAAAATGTATTTTTCGTTGATAAAAGGCGCCAATAATGACCGCATCTAAAAAGGAATTAGGGTGGTTGGCCACGATTAACAGCGGGCCTTTGGAATTTAAATAATGAGGATTTACAATATTTACCTTGGGGCAAAATATCCTTAGCGCTA
>JABMMK010000282.1 GCA_013205605.1 Cytophagales bacterium
CACGGGAATAGACGGAGGCTTCTTTGTCCGAAGTTGGGATATGCTTCCATGCCCTTGCGGAAAGGAAAATAGCAATGACTGCGAAGAAAAGCATGTAAATCAGCAATTGCCCAGAAAGGCCCAAATCTGTAAATGAATGGACTGAAGAATCGCCTAAGACTCCAGATCGAACCAAGAAAGTCGCATAAAGTACCAAAATGAAAGACAAAATCACTAAGACGATTGAGGTCTTCAGCGCGGTTGCACTTTTCTTAAAGGTAATCATCGTATGGATGGCGGCTACCATGATCAGCCAAGGGACATAGACTGCGTTTTCTACCGGATCCCAATTCCAATATCCTCCAAAGTTCAAAGTCTCATAAGCCCAATAGGCACCCATGGTAATTCCAATCCCTAAAATGGCAGCTGAAAATGCAGCCCAAGGCAAAGCGGGTTTTATCCATTCGGTCAACTTATTTTTCCATAAACCTGCTATCAAATAAGCAAACGGAACAAGTGTCAAGGCAAAACCTAAAAAGAGTGTTGGCGGATGAATCACCATCCAATAATTCTGTAGCAAAGGATTTAGGCCGCGACCATCTTTTGGAATGAAATTAGGCTGTAAACTCCAGACAGGTAAGTCGGGCTGCGCCTCTCTCAATAAAAGAAATGGTGAAGATCCGATTTTCAAATCGATCCATGGAATGATGACACCTAAAATCATGGAAGTCAAAAAGGTTTGCACTAAGGCAAAAACAGTCATTACAGGAGATTCCCATTTAGGATTTTTGATCATTAAAATCACCCCTAAAATGGCTTGCCAGAATATCCAAAGTAAAAATGAGCCTTCTTGGCCTTCCCAATAGCATGAAATCATGAACATGTTAGGCAGTGCTAATGAAGAATGGGTGAACGCGTAGTGGTATTCAAAATAGTGATTGTAGATAATGACAAAAAGGCTAGTCGCCACGCCAATCACTAAAAATAAATGAATAATAAATAATGTTCTAGCCGTTTTTTTCCAATCATTTCCGGCGAGTTCATCGGTCGACTGAGTCGCTTTAAAGTATGAAAATGTGGCTAAAGCGGCCGTTACAAATGACCCAATTACCATTAAATGACCCGTCGTGCCAATATTTTCGTGTATCATATTTATTTTATCGCTTCTAGTGAAGCACTTGAATCAACAGAAATTGTACCCTCCTGATATTTGGATGGGCATTTTAAAAGAATTTTGTCGCAATAAAAGATCTTGTCTGCTTTCATACTTCCAACCAAAACAATTTTTTCGGATTTTTCAAAATCCTGAGGCTTTGGGGCGGCATAAATGACTTGGTTTTCACGGCCTAAACTATCTGACACCGTAAACTCTAGTCGGTTTGCATCCAAGGCAGGATTAAATACCATCCCTATAATCTTTCCTTGAGCGTTTTTTTTAAGTTTTCCTACGACATGTACTTTTTGGGATGGGTCAGATTTCGATATTTTTTCTGCTTCATCAAAGCCAACATACGTACTTGCGTCGCTCGTCGTAATTAAAATAATGCCGATGGCAATGGCCACTAAAATCAAACCAATGATATGTGTTTTTTTCATATTAAGCGTTCTTAGAGACCTCTTTTTCCAATCGGGTAACTTTTTTGTCTAAGTTGAAAAGATAGATAAAAATTCCTACGAGTATCAACAAAACAACTGCAATAACCACGTAGATTTTTCCATCTGCACGGAATTGATCTGCCATTTCGATGTCGGCTTGTTGGGCCATCCCAGTAAAACGGCTAACTAAAAGAATCAATAAAGTGTTTAAAAATTTCATGTCTATTCGTTTTCTGATATTAAATATGCTAGTTTTTTAATTCGAATTCTAAGGTTTGTGATCCAATAGCCTAATAGGGTCCAAGCGATAATGGCCGGGTAAAAGACCAATCGCATATTGGAGTCTAAATCATATTTTGAAAATCCCGGATTCCCTCCATTTCCCGGATGCAATGAATCGGTCATACGAGGCAATATCCAAATCAAAATCATGAAAATAACAAAGGCAAAAATATTGTAGACATTTGATATTCTTGCTTTTTGCTGTTCATCTGGCATGGAGGAACGTACTAAGCCATAGGCCAAATAAATTAATAGACCGATCGCAACCGAATTTAATTTGGGGTCGTTGGTCCACCAATCTCCCCACGTAAATTTCGCCCAAAGGCTACCTGTAACTAGACCTAAGGTGGCAAAAACTAAACCGGTCTCCACATAGGCATTGGAGATGAGATCACTTTTGATGTCTGATTTTCGAAGGTATTGAATCGAATGGTATACCGAAGTTCCCAATAAAAAAATCATGGTAAACCACATCGTGACA
Source organism: Cytophagales bacterium (assembly GCA_013205605.1). Lineage (GTDB taxonomy): Bacteria > Bacteroidota > Bacteroidia > Cytophagales > Spirosomataceae > Aquirufa. Next base: position 2,339 of record JABMMK010000282.1, read on the forward strand.
TGAAAATATAAATTTCTCACGGTTTCATTTAGAATGGCTTGTCGGGGCACTTTCCCCATAAATCCTGCCCAAATCGTATAGATTAAAAGCAGCATACAGGCTATTTTCCAATAATTCTTTTTTAATGTCTCCATATATAGGGGAATAAAATTCCTGATAATACTATAACAATTACGTCTAAGGCGGCCAAATTAGCCATTTCATCCCAATTCTCCTGCATGGATATTCCATCCATCGCACTTTTTGATAGTTTAAGTAAGAGCAATAAGAGTGGAATGATGATGGGAAAACTTAAGACCGACATCAGTGTGGCTGAATTTTCGCCTTGTGCGGCTATTCCAGCAACCATGGTCAACGTAGCTGAAAAACCAATAGATCCTAATAGCAATGAGAGAAGATACAAAGGTAAATTCCCTACTGGATTGCCCATGACCCAAGAATAAAATAAAATACCAACAAATGAAATGCCGATCATCACCAGCGCATTGTAGAAAATTTTCGAGTAGATGACCGCTTCTGGGCTTACAATCGAGTAATAAAATATATTGCGCTGTTTTGATTCTTGCGTGAAACTTTTACCGATGGCATTGACGGCGATAAATAATATAATGAGCCAAAATAAAGTATTCCAGGTAATGGGATTGATGGCTTGTTGCTTGGCCTTAAAAGATAAATAACAAACAAATATAGTGGAGGCCAAATACAATAGCAATCCATGAATCGCGTATTTCTGACGCCATTCCATCTGGATTTCTTTCTTAACCAACACGCGTATCTCGTTTATTAGCATAAATTAATCTAATCGGATACGCAATTTACGACAGAAAATTTGCTTTAAGGAATATTATATAAGTATTTTACCTTGGGATTAATCGTAAATCTGTTGATTTAAATCTTTCAGCTGTAGACATCAAATTAAATCTCCACTTGATCATTTTTTAGCTCGGATATACTTAGTACATTTGTAGCTAATTTTGAATAATTCTAAATAGGAAAGCTTAGTTCTATATGCGTACAGTTGCAGATTTGGGTATTGGTGAACACGGGTTTATTTCAGGTTTTACGGATGAAAAACTTTCCTTAAAATTATTAGAAATGGGTTGTTTGCCAGGCACGGAAGTTATTTTAACGCATCATGCCCCATTTGGCGACCCTATTGCCATTAAAGTTTCAGGTTATACTCTATCGATGCGAAGAGAAGAGGCGGCCACCATCCTAATTAATCAAAAGTAAATTGGCTAAAATTCCTAAAATAGCATTGATTGGAAACCCAAATGCGGGGAAGTCGTCCTTGTTCAACACATTGACTGGCCTTCGTCAAAAAACGGGAAATTTCCCTGGCGTGACCATGGATAAATTAACCGGAATGTGGGAATTAGGCCCAAAAAATCAAATTGAAATTTTAGATTTACCGGGAATATATAGTATTTATCCAAAGTCCATCGACGAGGAATTAGTGATTAATATTTTGGGCAATCCGGCACATCCTGATTATCCCGATATGGTCATTGTCGTGGCAGATGCATCTAACTTAAAGCGAAATTTATTGCTTTTTTCTCAAGTTCGTGACTTGGGAATTCCAACCGTTTTGGCTCTCAACATGATTGACGTAGCGGAAAATGAAGGATATGTGATTAACTCGATCAAGTTAGCTCGGGAACTCAGTGTTGAGGTGGCGGAGGTAAATGCTAAAAAGGGGATTGGGGTTAACGGATTAAAATTATCGGTTCAAAAAACGTTAGAAAATCGATTTGCATCCAATGATGGCTTGCCACTCCCCGTATCGGATGAGTTGATTGACGAAATTCAGGCGGCTTTTGGAGAAGTGGATCCTTACCGGTGTTTACTTTGGCTGATGGAACATGATCGAATGAAAATGTTTACAAAGGCTCAATGTGATGTTTTGGATCAAATTACGGTCAAACATGATTTTGAACCTAAAAAATATAAGTCGGCTGAAACCGTTAAGCGCTATGAGTTTTTAACGGAGGTGGTCGATCGTTGCGTGATTAATTTAAATCGACAATGGGATGCGCCACCGGTGAAAACGTGGACAGACCGATTAGATAAATTATTTCTACATCCCGTAGGCGGATATTTGTTTTTTTTGGCGATTTTATTTGTCATGTTTCAAGCCGTTTTTACGTGGGCCACCTATCCCATGGATGCTATCGACGCCGGTGTGGCTTTTTTAAATGATTGGCTAAAGGGCATACTTCCGGAATCAACCTTCAGAGGATTATTAACCGATGGATTAATTGCAGGAATTGGCGGCGTGTTGATCTTTATTCCACAAATAGCCTTCTTATTTTTCTTTATATCTATGTTGGAGGAAACGGGCTATATGTCTCGGGTGATGTTTATCATGGATAAATTAATGCGCCGATTTGGATTAAATGGGAAGTCGGTCGTTCCCCTTCTGTCAAGTGTGGCCTGTGCTGTGCCCGCCATTATGAGTACTCGGTCGATCGGGTCTAGAAAAGACCGTTTGATTACTATTTTGGTGACACCTTTGATGTCATGTTCGGCGCGATTGCCAATTTACACCGTGTTGATTGCCTTAGTGGTTCCTGAAAAAAACACTTTGTTTGGGCTTTTCAATTTGCAAGGATTGGTCTTATTTATTTTGTATTTGCTGGGATTTTTTATGGCATTATTTTCTGCCTATATCATGAAATTGATTCTCAAGGCGAAGGAAAAGAGTTACTTCATCATGGAATTACCCACCTATAAAGCACCGAGATTTAAGCATGTGAGCTATACAATTTTGAATAATGTGAAGGCTTTTGTTTTTGAAGCGGGTAAAGTCATTGTAGCTATTTCGATTATCTTGTGGGTATTAGCCAGCTATGGCCCTGGAAATAGTATGGAGGATGCGAGCAACCGAATTAAAATTCAAAATCCGAATTTATCAGGTGTAGAACTGAGTAATAAAATTGCCGGGGAAAAATTAGAAAATTCCTATGCGGGTCATTTTGGTAAGTTTATCGAACCGGCCATCAGGCCTTTGGGCTATGATTGGAAAATAGGTATTGCGCTTATCACTTCATTTGCGGCTCGAGAGGTATTTGTGGGCACCATGTCCACGATTTATAGTTTAGGGGGTGAGATTGACAATGAAAATGCGACGATCAAAAATAGAATGCGCGCTGAGATAAATCCCCAAACAGGAAAGCCGATGTATGATCTAGCTTTAGGATTCTCATTGCTGATTTTCTATGCCTTTGCCATGCAATGCATGAGCACGTTGGCAACGACCTACCGAGAAACTAAATCGTGGAGATACCCGTTGATTCAATTCGGATATATGACCGCATTAGCGTATTTGTCCGCTTTTCTAGTCTACCAAACGCTTTCTTAAATTTTAATCGGGATCGAAGTGGCCGCTAAATTGCTCGTCGCTTTCGCTAAAATTTTCCCATCCTGATTGTACATTTTGGCTTCTACATTAGCTATTTTCTTGCCCACTCGGTAGACCTCTGAGGTAACCGTAATTTTTTCACCTGCCTTAGCCCCATACAAAAAGTCCACATGTAAATTGACGGTTACATAAAGATGATCTATCTGAACCGTAATTAGGGTCATGCCCATGATTTCATCCAACATGGTTGAAATAATTCCTCCGTGTAAAACCCCAGCATGATTGCATTGGTCAGCTCTAACGTCAAATTCGGCTGTAATTGAGCCTAATTTAGCAAGCTTCAGGGTGCCATCTAGCCAAGAAGACACTGGATTCGGATTTCCGTCAACAATCTTGCGATCTAAATTTTGGTTCAAAAACTGAAGAACCGTTTCGTTTGGTTTCATATAATTTGTTAGGCGGAAAAATATTTTTTTACGAGCGTGTCCAAGTCGCGGTCCGACCAAACATAGGTACGCCCACATATCCTCGGATTTCCAGGATTTTGTTATTATCCTTTACTTTTAAAATGCAATCGTAGGTTTTACCTGATTTTGGGTCATAGATTTTTCCATCTTCCCAGGCGGACCCCGTGTATTTGAAATCGTTTAAAATAACTAATCCAATGAGGTCACGATTCTTTAATTTGGCCTCAGGATTATTTACGTCTTTTTTACCAGGTGTTTTTCCCCATGAGATTTTGCCATAAAATTTATCTCCTTGTTTGTAAATACTGATTTTTCCGTCTTTTTCTTGGGAAAGCCACTCGCCTACAATGGCATCAGGACTTGAATTTGCAAATGAATTTGCCTGTAGAATAAAGGTGCTTAGCAATAATAATAATGTTGTTTTCATCGATAGAATTTTTTTGAATGTGTAAATATATGGTGAAATCATGACAAATTACTAAACTAACAGAATTCGAAAAGGTTTGCTGACCTCATTCGGAATGCTTATTTTTGTACCAAATTTCTATTTAGATTTACATGAAGAAAATCACAGCCAATATTACAATATGAATTATATTTTAGATCAAATTCCAGAGAGAACTTCAAAACCACGTCAAAAGGGATTGACGATGGTCATGGACAAAGGCTTGAGTTTAAGGCAAGTAGAGGATTTCATTGAGATGGGCGGTGCTCATACCGACATCGTCAAACTAGGTTGGGCCACGTCTTATGTGACACCTAATTTGAAAGAAAAATTAGCCATTTATAAATCAGCAGGAATTCCCGTTTATTTTGGCGGCACCTTATTTGAAGCATTTTATATTCGAGGCCAAGTGGATGAATATCAGCGTGTACTAGACCAATATGGCATGGAATATGCTGAAATTTCAGATGGATCCGTGGACATGCCTTCCGATGTAAAATGTGAATTTATTCAGAAATTATCGAAGCAAGTGATTGTGCTTTCTGAAGTAGGTTCCAAAGATGAAGCTAAAATAATTCCTCCTTATAAGTGGATTAAATTGATGAAAATGGAATTGGAAGCCGGTTCGTGGAAAGTGATTGGAGAAGCTAGAGAAGGAGGAAATGTAGGTTTATTCCGTTCCTCAGGAGAAGTTCGACAAGGATTAGTGGAAGAGATTTTGACTGAAATTCCCGAAGAAAAAATCATTTGGGAGGCACCTCAGAAGTCCCAACAAGTTTGGTTTGTTAAGTTAGTGGGCGCCAATGTGAATGTCGGGAATATTGCCCCTAATGAAGTTATTTCGTTAGAAACCATTCGGTTAGGTTTACGAGGTGATACATTTGACGATTTTTTAACTAAATAAATTACATTTTTAGGGCCTGCCCAACACAAATAAAGGGTATTTGGGGTTCATTTATTTTTATTAAATATACACATGCTTCAATCACTTTTGGATTTGTTAAAAGATCCCTTACAATTTCTTACTGAGTTTATTTCGGCCAACGGGTCTTTGACTTATGCCCTTTTATTTTTAATCGTATTTGTGGAAACGGGACTCGTGGTTATGCCATTACTTCCTGGAGATTCTTTGCTATTTTCAGTGGGCTTATTGGCCTCCGCTTCGGGCCAAATAGATGTTTATTATGTTATTCCTTTGCTTATTTTAGCAGCATTATCTGGGGATCAAGTCAATTATTTTTTAGGAAAATATTTCAGTTCCTGGATTAGGGAAAGGGAGCAAATTTTGTTTTTAAAACGTTCACATGTGGAACAAACAGAAACATTTTATGCTAAGTATGGCGCTAAAACGGTTATTCTTGCCAGGTTTATTCCTATCGTGAGAACGGTAGCCCCATTTGTTGCCGGTGCCGGCCGCATGTCGTACCCCGTTTATTTACTGTATGGATTTTTAGGCGCTTGCCTTTGGGTTACTTCCATTACCATGGCGGGGTTTTATTTAGGAGATAATGCCTTTGTCAAGGAAAATTTCGAAAAGGTAGTCCTTGGAATTGTAGGGGTTTCGGTATTGCCTATTTTGGTTGGATTGATCAAGCAACGCTTGGCTAAGTAGAATCTTATGGCTATATCTTCTCTTTATGGCTTAATTGGTTTTCCTCTCGGGCACTCATTTTCTAAAAAGTATTTTACTGAAAAATTTCAATCGCTAGGGTTGTCCCAATCGCATGCGTATGAACAATTTCCCATCGCTTCGATCGACGAATTTCCTGGCTTATTGGCCCAGCATAAATCCACTTTAAAGGGTTTAAATGTAACGATTCCTTATAAACAACTCGTCATGCCATTTTTAAGCGAGATAGATTCTGCTGCTAAAAAAATAGGCGCTGTCAATACAATTAAAATTTTGTCAAACGGGCATACCATCGGGTATAATTCAGATTATTGGGGGTTTAAAAATACACTTACTTCATGGACCGCTTTGGCCTATTTTAAATCAAAAAAAGCGTTAGTTTTGGGTCAAGGGGGAGCTGCTAAAGCCATTATCGTTGCTTTGGAAGATCTAGGAATTCCTGTGATTAAAGTATCTCGAGTCGCTTCTGGCGACGCTATATCCTATGAAGAAATTCCTAGATTTATTTCTGAAATAGGTCTGATCGTGAATACCACACCCTTAGGGATGTTTCCAAATATTGATACAAGTCCACCTTTGCCTTATGCGGCTTTGAATGAACAGCATTTTTTATATGATGCCGTATATAATCCATTAGAAACCTTATTTCTTAAAAAAGGAATTGCCGCTCGCGTAGGTGGCACGCATACAGGAATTGACATGTTAATCGGCCAGGCCGACAAGGCTTGGGAGATTTGGAAATCTTAATGTAAATAGACCCCTCTTTTTTTCGCATCGGAAATAATTACCTCAACGTGCTCAGATAGGGTAGTCGACAATTCGTATCCTTTGTAATCAGCTGAAATCGGAAATTTTCTGTAATTGCGATCAACCAAAACAGCTACTTGAATTTTTTTAACCGGAATACTTAAAAAAGGGGCTAGAGAATAAGAAAAAGTTCGACCTGTATTTAAAACATCGTCAACGACCACAATCACTTTGTTTTCAAATAGGTCTAATGAACAGTCAAAACTTACGGGTTGATCGTATGGAATTTCTTTATTTAGCTGAATTTCCACCGCCTTCGCTTGTAGCTTTGAGATTTCCTGGATATGTTCACTCAGCATTTTAGCTAAGGCAAAGCCCTCGCCTACAACTCCAGCAATAATAATTTCCTTTTCTTCAAAATTATTTTCATAAATCTGAAACGATATTCGTCTGATTTTTTGAAGCAATGAAGGTCCGTCTAAGATTTGTTTTGCCGACATAATTGGAGGTTACACTAAAATAGCTCTTAAAATTACCAAAATTATCCAAATTTCGTACCTTTACGCTTTATTTAGCAGTTAAATTATTTTATATGGCCAAAATGTATGGGTCGCAACAGCGCCAACAAATGCAAGCTCCTTCCAATCCATTAGCGATTAAAACGAAGAAATACGGGTTAGAAAAAAACAAATACATTGGACTTTGTATGCGCCAATTGGTTGCCAATCAGTGGAAATGGGCATTTATTCCATTGGTTTTAATTCTTGCTAATGTGGCTCTAAATCTATCTGGTACCTATAAAAACTATTGGATTTATATATTTATTGCCATTGGAACCGTCGGATATATTTTATTTTGGTTGATTCAGTTTACAGGAATCACGCAATTAGCTCAGTATAAGCAGCTTTTCGACAAGTATCGATATGAAATAGATTCACGTCAAATTTTTATGAAAATTTCCGATAAAGAGGGGGGTATGTTGAAATGGGATCTGATTTTAAAAGCATATAAAGATAAAAAATCTTATGTGCTTGAAATGGGAAAATTTCAATTTATGTATTTGCCATTTTCGATCTTCAATAATGAAAATGATAAAAAATTGATGGATAAAATTCTTCGCGATAAAGGATATATTCAATAAATTTTATGGGCAGAATCTTAGCCATTGATTTTGGTTTGAAACGCACGGGTTTAGCTGTGACGGATTCATTGAAAATTATCGCCAATGGCCTAGAAACAGTTCCTACACACACGCTAATCTCATATTTAGAGCATTATTTCAAAAAAGAAGCCGTTGACGAGGTGGTCATTGGCATGCCGAAAAACCTAGATAATTCAGATACGGACTCCACTGCTGGTGTTCGAATTTTCATTAAAAGCTTTAAAAAGAAATTTCCTGAAGTGCCCCTGCACGAGCACGATGAAAGGTTTACTTCGAAATTAGCGATGCAAGCCATGATCGCTGGTGGAATGTCCAAAAAAGACCGTAGAGAAAAAGGGAATATAGACCGTGTTTCGGCAACCATCATTTTGCAATCCTATATGGAAGCATCGCAATAGATAGGCTTTTATTTGGTGACTACTTTGGCAAAGCGATGGTAAAATGGAGTCTTGCTCGTTGAATTTTTAGGCTTGAATTTTCCCGTTATAATCGGCACATACATTACTCTCCGTCTAGATTTTTCTCCAAAATTGGGGGATACTTCTACTCGATGCCATAACCTTCCATCATGAATGGTTAAATCACCACGCTCGATTTCAAATGCAGCCTCTCTTGGGTCTGAACGATGATCGATAAATTGTTTTTTGCCGAAAAGCAGTTTCAAGACACTTTGGTTTTGGGTTCCAGGCAACACCCTTAATCCTCCATTAGATGAAGGACAATGATCTAAATGGATACCTACATTAAGCATAGGTAATATTTTTTGGCCCAAAAATAAATCACGGGGGCTATCTGTATGCCAGCCCATTTGTGTGAATTTGGAATTTGGTTGATTTACGTAGTGGTTGAACACCAAGCCATCTTTTTCATCTTCTGAAATTCGACCGTCATAAGGGGCTAGGAATTCTGTTAATATACTTAATCGTGGATCTTGTAAGAATTCTTGCAACACCGTACTGTACTTATTTGTGAAGCACATGCGCTGAATCATGTCTTTCCCCTCTGGATCTTTCCCAAATTTTAATGGGATCCCATTGATTTTTTGAACGCCCTCTTCAAGCCATTTTGATTCAATTTTGGCTAATTCGTCAATAAATATTAAGGCAGTATGAGGGTCAATGAAATTCTTAAATTGAATAACTCCATATTTTTTGAAATAATCTTTTTGCTCTTGGGTAATTTCTGACCCAAGGGTGAAAGTCTTGTATTCAAATTTTATAATTGGTTTTTTCATATTTAATGAGCAATGGTTACTAGGCAATATTTAAACTTAAGTTCTTAATTTATTTTGGACTTGCAATTTATGTATTTGTGATCGAAAAATTTAAACAAAATTTAATTTTATGATAAATATCAACAATCTGATTCCTAATTGACCGTTTAATTTCCGAAATTTAGATGAAATTTTAAAAATAAAAACTTGAAATATTTAATCTTGTTCATCTCAATAAATGCTTTTAGTCAACCCATTCCACATAAAGGTAAATATTTTGTTTATTGGGGCTATAATCGATCCGCTTATCCAAGCTCCAATATTTCCTTTCATGGCCCCGGTTATGACTTTACGTTGAATAAGGTCACAGCCTCAGATGCCCCCACTACTTTTGACGGATTTGAGACGTATTTTAATCCATCACTCTTTTCAATTCCTCAATTCAATTTGCATGCGGGTTATTTTATTAAGGATAATTTGTCGGTAAGCATTGGTTGGGATCACATGAAATATGTGGTGGATGATTTTCAGAATAGCCATATTACTGGAAATATTTTAGGCCAAGTGTCTAATCCAGGGTTTGCGGTAAACCCTAGGTATGTGGGAAATTTTTCAAATTCGCCGATCGTCATTAATCCAACGGATTTTGTTGATTATGAGCATACCGATGGATTTAATTTCGCGGCAGTTGAGTTAGATCATTATGCAACATTATGGCGAGCAGGAAAAACGAATTTACAATTAGACTGGGTTAATGGAGTCGGTATCGGTGTAGTGGTTCCCCGTTCTGATGTTCGTTTATTTACGGTAGGTCAAAATAATTTTTGGAATTTAGCCGGGGCAGGTGCGTCAATTAAATAGGGTTTGCGACTAAATCTAACTAAGTTATTATTTCTCGAAACGACCTTGAAGGGTGGATATACTGATTTGTGGGATGTTCATACGACAGGCCGATCAGAAGATAAAGCCAGCCAGTCGATTTGGTTTGGAGAGTGGTTTTGGGTGCTTGGATTTAATTTTGGTAAGGCAAAATAAATTTTTAGTTAAGCCTAAAAGTGTGTATGTTTGGGGATGCGATTGATTTGGCTTTTCCTTTTTGTATTGTCTTTTTTGGCCGTTCGAGGCCAACAAACCGGCCGTATAGAGACCGATCGGCCTGATCAAACCGAGTGTCCTTTCATTGTAAAAAAAGGATATATTCAAGCAGAAATGGGCTTTAATCGCAATAGTTATGCGGATGGTCTCGAGTATTTTTTCCCGACAACCTTGCTTAAAATAGGTTTGTGGAAAAATCTAGAACTGCGGTATGTGTCCATCGCCTCTTCCACCGCTAGTATTTCAAGTTTTAAAACAGAGGCCATTGGATTTAAATTGGCCTTGTTGGAGGGAAAAAAATGGATTCCAAGAACGTCTATTATCACTCATTTGCATTGGGATAATTTAAGTCGGGATGAAAGTGAGCGAAATATAACCAAACATTCAGTGGGCGATGCGGTATTAACTTTTCAAAATGATTTTGGTAGGGGATATGGAATTGGCTATAATTTTGGAGCTGAATTTCATTCGAATGTTACTATGGAAGGAATTTACCGGATTGCTCCCAACATGAACATAGGTCAAAACGGGTATGCCTATTTAGAGGTGTTTGGCCGAGTTCCTTTTTCAGTGAATGTAGATCATTGGGTAGATGGAGGCTTAGCCTATTATGTAAGTGATCATGTTAAATTAGATTGTTCCATTGGCAAAAGTTTGTCAAATAAATCAGATTGGTATGGAGCTCTAGGTATTTCCTTCCGTTTCAAAGTTTTTAATCCCTAGAATATCTTCTCCAGTGACAAATTATGTAAATTGCGAGAATGAAAAAATTAGGAGCTGTTTTTCATATCGTTTTTTTGATGTTAACGCTGGCATTTTCCGCTATGGGTCAGACTCCCATGAGCGTGACGACACAAATTGGCTCAAAGTTCATTTCTCAAGACGAAAATTTCATTCTTTCGTTTACGTTGACCAGTGCTGAAAATACTTCGGCATCATTGCCAAGCTATAAGTTCCCCGAGCTTTTGAATTTCAAAAAACAAGGTGTAAGTCGGGCTAAGGCATCTCAATCCATCAATGGCCAGATGGTAAATTCGTATACTTTTTCTCAATATTATCAGCCTGATAACGCAGGCAATTTTGAAATAAATAATGAATTTATAGAGGTGGGTAATCAGATGTACAGGATCGAGCCTTTTACGATTGTCGTCAGCCCAGCGGTTGACACGGAGGAATTTACAGAAGAGCTTTTGCCAAGTGAGTTAATGCTGAGCGCAAATGAACCATTTTTTGTGGTTACCTCGAATATAGGTAAGCCATTTGTTGGCCAAGGATTCACCTTGAAAATGTCGTTTTTTGTACCAGAAAGTACTACGCAGGAATTCGAATTTGATCGAAATGACCTTCAGATTCCCGCCTTAATTTCTAAAATGAAACCGAAGTTTTGTTGGGAAGAAAATTTTGGAATTACCATGGAGCAAATTGTCAAGGTGTCCATTAATAAAAAGAAATATACGGAATATCGATTTTTTCAAGCCACCTATTTTGCTTTGCAAAATCAAAAAATTCAGATACCTGCACTGAAATTAAGAGTCATTTCTCTTACTAGAAAAGGATTAGAAGCCATTAAAAAACCTGTTTATTTTACTTCGGCCCCTGTTGAAATTAAGCTTAAAGATTTGCCACATCACCCGTTAAGTGGAAAAGTTCCCGTCGGAAATTTCCAATTGAAAGAAAATATTTCGTCGTCAATTTCCAAGACGGGGCAGCCCATTATGTTTACAGCTATTTTATTAGGAGATGGAAATGGAGTTTTATGGAATTACAAATCTCCGGAGTCTGATTATTTCATCAATTTTGTGCCAATTTCAGTTCAAACGACTGTGGCACCGTTCCAAGAAAAAATGTTTGGCAATAAAACGGATAAAATTCAAATTATTCCCAAACAACCAGGTAAATTTGCGCTAAGTCATTATTTTAATTGGATTTATTTTAATGTAAAAACGGAGCAATTTGACACATTAAGATCCAAAATAGTGTTGGATATAACAGGTAATTCATCGGATCATTTACTTAATACGGGTCAATCGGAAGATGAGGTTTACCGAGGGATTGAAAACAAAAAAACGTTGGACGTGTCGTGGGCCAGGTGGGTTAATTGGAGTCAATTAGTCAATTTAATATTGATATTTTTAGCGATTGTTATTGCGTTCCTTGTTTGGAAAAAGCCAAAATAAAAAGATATGAGTAGTATATACGGAAAATTATTTCAGATTAGTACTTTCGGGGAATCCCATGGACCTGCTGTGGGAGTTATTGTTCAAGGTTGTCCTTCGGGGATAAATTTCGACCTAGATTTTGTGCAATCTGAGTTAGATCGAAGAAAACCAGGTCAGTCGCGTATTACTACACAAAGAAAAGAAGCGGATTCCATCGAAATTTTATCGGGTGTTTTTGAAGGCAAGACAACGGGTACACCTATCGCCATGCTTGTATGGAATGGCGATCAGCGATCAAAAGATTATACGCACATTGCGGACCAATTTAGACCCTCGCATGCGGATTATACCTATTTTGCTAAATATGGGTTGAGGGATTACCGAGGTGGAGGACGTAGTTCAGCACGTGAGACGGTCGCCCGTGTAGCCGCTGGCGCATTAGCCAAAATGGTTCTCACTCAGCTAGGGGTAAAAATTACTGCCTATGTATCCCAAGTGGGTACTATGAAATTGGAAACGTCAGTTGAGCAGTTGGACTTATCTCTAACCGAATCCAACGCCGTTCGTTGCCCAGATCCTGTTTTAGCTGAAAAAATGTTTACGTACATAGACGACATAAGGAAACAGGGGGATTCTGTCGGCGGTGTTATTTCTGCTTATATCACAGGATGCCCAGTGGGATTGGGAGAACCTGTTTTTGATAAACTTCATGCGGAATTAGGCAAAGCGATGTTAAGCATTAATGCCGTAAAAGGATTTGAATATGGGAGTGGGTTTTCGGGAGTTGAGTTAAGAGGTTCTCAGCATAATGACATCATTGAAAAACAAGCAGATGGTAGCTTAAGGACTTTGACAAATCATTCAGGAGGTATTCAAGGAGGAATTTCAAATGGCGAGCCTATTTATTTTAGAGTTGCTTTCAAGCCGGTCGCTACCATCATGCAGGATCAGGACAGTGTGAATGAGACGGGAGATAAAATTACCGTTTCAGGAAAAGGGAGGCATGATCCCTGTGTGGTTCCAAGGGCAGTTCCTATTGTAGAAGCGATGGCAGCCATCGTTTTATTGGATTTTTATTTAAGGAATCAAGTGATTCAGATGCCTCAAAAATGACTCTGAACGAAGACGCATATTACATGAGTTTAGCCTTGAAACAAGCCGAACGCGCCTTAGAGGAGGAAGAAATTCCAGTGGGGGCGGTGGTTGTGTGCCGAGGAAAAATTGTGGCGAAAGCTTATAATCAGACCGAGATGCTGACCGACGTGACCGCACATGCTGAAATGTTAGCCATCACGTCTGCCGCTCAAACCATCGGAGCCAAATATTTAAAAGATTGCACGCTTTATGTGACACTAGAGCCTTGTTTGATGTGTGCTGGAGCTATTTATTGGTCTCAGTTAGGCCGACTAGTTTTCGGAGCATCGGAGGATAAAAGAGGTTTTTTGAGTCAAGGGAAAGATATTTTACATCCCAAAACGGAGGTGACCGCAGGAATTTTAGCGGAGGAGTCAGCACTTTTGTTAAAGGAATTTTTTTCCATGCGGCGTTAAAAAAAAGGAGTTTTAACATGGTAGGATTATCAATGATTTGTAATTTTATCTTTCAATACGTTTTTTACCTAGGTAGAAATTTTTCTGCCCTTTAAACATAAATTAATATCTATATGTCTTTTGAACTAGCACCCCTGCCTTATGCAAACAATGCATTAGAGCCCAATTTTGACGCTTTGACGATGGAGATTCACCACGATCGCCATCATAATGCCTATGTCACCAATTTAAATGCAGCCGTGACAGGTACTGAATTAGAAGAAAAAACGTTGTTGGAATTGCTTTCAACGATATCCACCTTAGCGCCTGCCGTAAGAAATAATGGCGGTGGACATTATAATCACGATTTGTTTTGGAATATTTTATCTCCTACGGGAGGAGGCGAACCTGTTGGCACCTTAGGAAAAGCAATCGATGCTAAATTTGGTTCATTTGATGCTTTTAAGGAAGAATTCAAAAAAGCATCCATCACGCGTTTTGGTTCAGGCTGGGCTTGGTTAGTGGCCCAAAAAGACGGTTCTGTGTCTGTTTCTTCTACGCCCAACCAAGATAATCCTTTGATGGACGTGGCTGATGTAAAAGGGTTCCCTGTGATTGGATTAGATGTTTGGGAGCATGCCTATTATTTAAAGTTCCAAAATAAGCGCCCAGATTATGTGGATGCATTTTGGAATGTAGTGGATTGGAATAAGGCGGAAGCGCGTTATTTATCTGCTCAAAAATAAATTTCCGGGGAGGGATTTTAAATTCTCTCCCTTTTTTTGATTTCAGTTTTGCAATATACCTTCCATTTCGTATTTTTGCAGTCCTAAATGGCGGTTGTAGCTCAGTTGGTTAGAGTAGGCGTTTGTGGTGCGCTTGGTCGTGGGTTCGAGTCCCATCATCCGCCCCATTTTAGAAAATGAGAGTCCCGGTAGCGATGCTGGGACTTTTTCATTAAACTTGTAGATATGAATCCTGTTTATCTAAAGCGTTTTTTGATGGTATTGTATGCGGCTGGTTTAATTGGCATGCATATCCCAGCGACTCAAAATTTATTCATTTCATTGGTTCCTTTAAACCTTTGGTTTACTGCATTTATTTGTATTTTTTACCATCCAAGGCCTTCTTTTAGTACTTATCTGGTCTTATTTTTTATTGCCATAGCTGCTTGGTTAGTCGAGGTTCAAGGGGTCCGAACGGGTTTGATTTTTGGAAGTTATCGCTACGGAAATACACTGGGATTAAAGTTGGCAGATGTGCCGATAACCATCGGATTGAATTGGATTATTTTATTGATGGGTACAAATGCCGTGGTGGAAGAATGGAATGCAGGGGGTAAAATAGGCAAGGCGGCTCTGGGCGCAGGATTAATGACGGCATTGGATTTATTGATTGAGCCCGTGGCTGTTCATTTTGATTTTTGGCATTGGTCAAATGTACAAGTACCTGTTCAAAATTTTGTAGCTTGGTGGATTATTAGTTTTTTCTTTCAATATGTTTACCAGTTGGGCCCATGGCCTTCAAAGTCTAGTCTATTTCGATTAATTGCTTTGCTCCAATTTCTATTCTTTTTGGGACATTGGCTTTTATTGCAATTTTTTTGATTTAAAACAATTGACAAATAATTAAGTTAACCACTAATTGGTACAGTAATATTTTTTATGAAGAAGTACTATTCGATTAAAGATTTAGAGCATTTAAGTGGGATTAAGGCGCATACTTTGCGAATATGGGAACAACGCTACGGCATTTTAAATCCTTGTAGGACAGAAACCAACATCCGATTTTATGGCGATAAGGAACTGAAGTTGGTCCTAAACATTGCTTTACTACAAAATAAGGGTGGATTTAAAATTTCTCGCATTGTCAAAATGTCGGAGGATGAAATTTTTAATCACGTCTTGGCATTTTCCAATACCAGTTTAAGTTTTCCTGAGCAAATCCAAGCATTGACATTGGCCATGTTGGATTTAGATGAATCGAAGTTCCAACAATTAACCCAAAATATTGTCATTAAGCATGGTTTTGAAAACTATATGCTGGACATCATTCATCCATTTATGCGTCGCTTAGGAACTCTTTGGATTTCTGGTTCTGTGGGTCCGGCTCAAGAACACTTCATAAGCCATTTAATTCGTCAAAAATTGATCGCCGCAATCGATTCTCAAGGACTTATCTTAAAACCTCAATCTAAAAAGTTTTTATTATATCTTCCTGAAGGGGAATTGCATGAAATTGGAATTCTGTTTGCCAACTATATATTGCGGGCACGCAATCATTCTGTGGTTTATTTAGGTCAATCTTTGCCTTTTGATGAGCTCTTGATTGCCTATGAAGTATATCAGCCGGATTATATTTTTTCTGTTTTTACTAGTGAACCTAATACGGATTTGATCAACGATTATTTAAGTAAAATGAGCAAAGACTTGCCAAAAAGTAAAATTTATTTGACGGGATATCAAGCGCTCCAACCTACTTGCTCATTACCTGATAATATAAATTTGTTGATGGATTTTCAGTCTTTAATTGATTTGGCTGAAAATGCTTAGCTGAATTCTATGCCAACTTTAGTCGCCTCTTCTACAAATAATTTCACCTGTTGCTCTTGGTCTTTGGGACAAATCATTAACGCATTCCCATGTTCTGCCACAATGTAATTGTGTAAACCATGCACCACCACTAATTTATGATGGGGTGTTTTAATGATGCATTTTTCGGTATCAAAAATGAGGACTTTTCCCTCGATCACATTTTGCTTTTCGTCTTTTTCCTTAATCTCATAAAGAGATTTCCAGGTGCCTAGATCAGACCAACCAATATCTGCGAGGACAACTTTGACATTTTGCGCTTTTTCCATGATGCCGTTGTCAATGGAAATACTTTTGCATACCCCATAAACTTTTCGGATAAATTCTTCTTCCTGATCAGTATAATAAGCATTTTCCCCCTCATCAAACTGTTCAGCCATACGAGATAACTGCTTTTCTAATTCTTTTTTGAATGTAGGTATACTGAAAATGAATATGCCGGCATTCCATACATAATCACCACTATCCAAAAATGCTTCGGCCAATTCAACATTTGGCTTTTCCGTAAATGTTTTAACCACTTTGGCTACTTCTTCACTGGGTTGATATTGAATATATCCATAACCAGTATCTGGACGGGTAGGTACAATTCCTAAAGTGACCAAGTGGGATTCGGATGCGGCTTCTAACGCTTCTTTAATACGGGACTTGAAGGCCTCTTCTTTCAAAATTACATGGTCAGCGGGAGCTACAATCAGCTTAGCTTTAGGGTGTTTTTTGCCAATTTTATAGGCCGCATAGGCAATGCAGGGAGCGGTATTTCTTCGTTGTGGTTCCTTAAGAATTTGATCAGCATGCAAATAAGGCAGTTGCTCTTTCACTAAATCCGCAAATTCAGCGCTTGTCACCACATAAATATTTTCTTTTGGGATGATTCCCTCAAAACGCTCAGCGGTTTGTTGGAGCATCGTTTTACCCACCCCAAGGACATCATGAAATTGTTTGGGGTTTGCACTTCTGCTAATGGGCCAAAAGCGAGTTCCGATTCCGCCCGCCATGATAATTAAGAACGTGTTTTTCATATTAGTGCTTTTGGCTCATAAACGCATCTACTCGGGCTTTTGCATTTTCTCGAATAGGGGCGTAAAAAAGGTTTAAATCAGCTTTGTGCCAATCATTTAAATGGACAAACGATCGACCAAAAACATAAGGGGTGTTAGTCCACAATACTCCTAAATGATTCTGTGCATCCGCAAAATTTTTGACCCATTTGAATCCATAGGACACTCCGCCTGGATTTAATTCCTTAGGAGCAAAATTATCGTCCAAAGTCCAAGTTAATGGATTTGTGGATACAAGTTCCGTAGGAGTTTTGGGATGCCAATCGGGTAAATATCCTTGTAAAAAAGTGGTATATGCAATAAAGCAACCCGTTTGAGTCGGCTTTTCGCAGGGTTTAATGTGTTGAAATATATTTTTGGGTGTGGCAATTCCTATGATATAGGCAGAAACCAATTGCTTTTGAAGTTCTTTCCCATCAAAAAACTCCTGCATGAGCCTTGTGGCATGAACGGTTCCTTGACTGTGAGAAGCGATGATGATGGGCCTTCCTTCATTATAATGGGATAAATAATATTGGAATGCTTTCCTAACGTCAGAATATGCAATATCCAAGGCAGCGGCTTTATCCTCTTTAAAAGAAGTGACGAATGCATGATAATGGGCCTGCCTGTAGCGAGGTGCGTATATGCGACCGGCCGCATTAAAAATAGTCGCTTGGTTTAAGATGGTTGAACTATCTACAATAGCATTCAAATAGGCATCGCTAAAGCTTCCATTCCATTTGAATTCATTGGTGGGTTCGTAGGTTAAAATCGTAGGATGTATGAAAAAAACATCGGCTTTAGCTGAAGATTGTTCATCATGAAATGGCGATCCATTGGGTACTCGATCCGCCGCATCCTTTTTTGTAGGTAAGGCAGCCCAATTATTTTCATCTGCATAGTCAGATTCTGGGGGTATTGGCGAATCTTTCCAGCGCACTTGCAATGTCACGGGGGTATAGGATTTGCAATTTTGCAATGTCAACGTGATAGCGCAAACAATCAAACACCATAAAAAATTTCTCATTGGACTATATTAATGGACAAATGTAAGAAGAAAAGAGGCCTTTTTATATATCGAAAAACAGATAGATGGGTTATAACCTTTAGAAATCATCTATTGAAATAAAAATATTTACTTAAAAAGTAGTAATTTTTTGATATATCAAGTGGTCAATACATAAATCTTACGTAGCTTTGTTGCAAATTGTAACCTATTAATCTAATTAAGTAATTAACAAATCTTCATTATGAAAAGAATTATTACTCAAACCTTACCCATTCTCGCTTTCATTTTCTCTATGAGCTTTGCTGCCATGGCACAAACCAAACTAGCTGGAAATGTTCGTGACGCTGCTTCAAAAGAAGCGCTTATTGGGGTTAGTATCTCTGTTAAAGGGAAAGTTATTGGTACTATTTCGGATGTTAAAGGTAATTTCACCTTAAACACAACGACGCCAGCTCCTTTCACTTTATCTGTTTCTATGGTCGGTTATGAACGCCAAGAAATCGTCGTATCATCATCAAATTCAAATTTAAACATCTTTCTAAAAGAGCAAGCAACATTAGGTCAGGATGTGGTTGTATCTGCATCTAGAATTGAAGAAAGCGTGCTACAATCTCCGGTGACCATTGAAAAAATGGACATTCGTGCAATCAGAGAGGCGGCAGCGCCTTCTTTTTATGATGCATTAAGAAATATGAAAGGAGTTGAAACGAGTACTCAATCTGTTTCATTTTCATCCATCAACATGCGTGGATTTAATAGCAATGGTAATACACGTGTCGTTCAGTTAATTGACGGCATGGACAACCAAGCTCCAGGTTTGAATTTTGCGGTAGGTAATATCGTGGGTATTTCGGAGTTAGACCTAGAAGGTTTAGAGTTACTACCAGGTGCTGCATCTGCCTTATATGGCCCAAATGCATTGAATGGAATTATTTTGATGAATTCAAAGTCACCCTTCTTATACCAAGGTTTAAGTGCTCAAGTGAAAGTGGGTGCGATGAGCGCATCAAATCGTACAGAAGCTACAACTCCTTATAGTGATATTGCCATTCGTTATGCGAAGGCCATCAATAATAAATGGGCGTATAAAGTTAATTTTAATACGATGAGTGCAGAGGATTGGCAGGCTACTGACTACCGTGATCAATCTTTATTAAATGGTGCTAAATTAGGGCCAGGCAGTCGCATGGGAAATTTAGCCTATAATGGGGTTAGTATCTTTGGGGATGAGACGAACGTTGAAATGTTATCTTCTTTGACTCCTTTATTAGGTGTTCCTTCACATCCATTAACTGCGGGAATTAATCAAATCTCAAAAGCAACGGGTGGTTTGTTATCGCCAACGGCCATTTTAAATTACATCGTTCCGAAGTCTTTTATTTCTCGTGAAGGATATAAGGAAAGTGATTTAGCGTCTTATGCGAACCGTAATATAAAGTTTAATGCGGCTTTGCATTATCGTTTTAATGATAATGTGGAATTGATTTTACAAGGATCTTATGGTTCTGGAACAACAGTATATACGGGTGCCGATCGTTATTCGATTAAGAATTTTGGAATGGGTCAATATAAAGCAGAATTGAAAGGAAGTAATTTCTTCTTACGTGCTTATACAACTCAAGAGAATTCGGGAGATGCGTATGCGACAGGAACTTTGGGCCAATTAGTGAACGAGGCGGCAACGCCTAGTACTTCTTGGTATCCTACTTATTTCGGTGCATTCGCAGGAGCAGCTCTGCAGAACTTTGGTACTGTTTTGGCAACCACACTAGCGCAAACGGGAAATCCTACTGCTGCAATAGGCAATGCCATTGCAAATACACAAGGAAAATTTGCTGCTTATCACGATGCGGCTCGTTTAACTGCTGATGGTGGAAGGAGATTAGTTCCAGGAACGGCAGCATTTAATGCAGCCGTGGAAGCCATCAAAAATAAAGCACTTCCAAGAGGAGCGAAATTCACAGATAAGTCAGCATTATATCACTATGAGGGAATGTATAACTTCACTGAGAAGTTTAACAAGAAATTAGAAATGATTGTAGGGGCTAGCTATCAAATTTATGCCTTAAATTCAGAAGGAACTTTATTCGCTCTTAAGGCGGATGGTTCAGAGCAATCCATCAACGAATACGGTGGATACATTCAAGTAGGTAAAAAAATGTTTGCGGATAAGTTTAAATTGACCGGTTCTATGCGTTATGATAAAAACGAAAATTTTGAAGGCCAATTTAGCCCACGTCTATCGGGTGTTTTAACTCAAGGTCGCTCTAACTTCCGTGCTTCATATCAAACAGGTTTCCGTATTCCATCTACTCAAGATCAGTTTATTGATTTAAATACTCCACAGGCTCGTTTGCTAGGAGGTCTTCCAGTAGTTCAAGATCGTTATAAGTTGTCTGGTAATTCATTCACCTTGCAATCTCTTCAAGCAGGTAAGCCAGAAATGTATACTGCTAGAGAATGGAAGCCTGAGCAGGTTAAAACCATTGAGTTTGGGTATAAAGGATTTTTAGGGGATAAATTATTAGCTGACTTTTATGTCTACCAATCTAATTACCTTAATTTCAATGCAGCCATGACGGTTGTTCAATTGCCTTCTCAGCACAAAGACGCAACGGTGGTAGGAAATAAAGTTTTTAATTTCCCTTCAAACGTGCAGAATGAAGTGGTTACCAACGGTTGGGGTTTAAGTTTAGATTACCAACTGGGATCTAACTGGGCATTAGGAACAAACGTTTCTTACAACGCCATTAAAGATAATGGGGGTTTAGTGGATTACCAATTAGCATTTAATACACCTAACTATCGTACCAACGTAAACTTTGGAAACCGTAACATCGGTGGATCTGGCTGGGGCTTCAGTACCGTTTGGAGATATCAAGAACAATTCATTTGGCAGTCAGGCATTGTTAACCAAGTGGTTAATCAAACCCAGCAAAGCTTAATTCCTGCTTTCCATACCTTAGATGCTCAGGTTAGTAAGAAATTATCTGCCATGAAGACTATTTTGAAAGTAGGGGGTTCTAACTTATTAGGAGCAGCTTATACGACTGGTTGGTCTAACCCAACAGTTGGAAGTATTTACTACGTTTCTTTAACTTTTGACCAGTTATTGAATAAGTAAAATTCATATAAAATTATCTTGAGGCTGTCCCTAAAAGGACAGCCTCTTTTTTTGTACCTTTGCGAATTATATTTGATTTTTCCATATGCAGCAACCCAAAGATTTAACTGGTTTTTCTCACATTGAGGTGTTGGGTGCGCGTGAACATAATTTAAAAAACATTGACGTATCCATTCCCCGCAATCAGCTAGTCGTTATTACGGGAATTTCCGGCTCCGGAAAATCGTCTCTTGCCTTTGATACCATTTATGCGGAAGGCCAAAGGCGCTACATGGAAAGTTTTTCCGCCTATGCCCGATCATTTTTAGGGAATATGGAACGTCCTGACGTGGATAAAATAAATGGATTGTCTCCCGTGATATCCATTGAACAGAAGACAACTTCTAAGAATCCCAGGTCGACCGTAGGAACTACCACAGAGATTTACGATTTTATGCGATTGCTTTTTGCGCGCGCCTCAGATGCTTTTTCCTATTTATCTGGCGAACGAATGGTCAAGCAGTCGGTGGATCAAATCATATCGACTTTAATGAGTCAATTTTCCTCCTCCAAAGTGTGGTTTTTGGCGCCATTAGTAAAAGGTCGCAAGGGACATTATCGAGAGCTTTTCGTGCAAATAGCGAAGTGGGGATATACCAAAGTTCGTGTGGACGGCGAAGTGATGGATCTGGTTCCCAAAATGCAATTAGACCGATTTAAGGTACACGATGTGGAAGTTGTGGTAGACAGACTTATCGTTTCCGATTCTGAACGGCTACGAATTTCACAATCTTTGCAGACGGCAACAAACTTAGGTAAAGGCCAAGTTTTTGTTTTGGACGAGAAAGGGAAATTGCATTATTTCTCCCAAACTCTGATGGACCCTAAAACCGGTTTATCATACGATGAACCTGCGCCAAATTCCTTTTCATTTAATAGTCCTTATGGTGCTTGCCCCTGTTGCAATGGCCTGGGAGTTGTGGAAGAAATCACCGAAGAATCAGTCATTCCAGACCCATCCCTTAGTATTATTCGGGGAGCTATTGCACCCATAGGGGAGTACCGAGAGTTGTGGATTTTCAAGCAATTAGAGGTTTTATTAAAACCTTATTCTGTCGGCTTGTCGACGCCCATCGCTAAATTTCCCAGAGAGGCTCTGGAACTTATGTTATATGGTACGGATGAACCTGTCCCCGTGCCTTCAAAAAAATATTTGGGGACCGAG
>JABMMK010000283.1 GCA_013205605.1 Cytophagales bacterium
CCCAAAGGCCGACTCGATGTGTTATCTAATCAAAAATTAGTTGTTTTAAATCAAATATTTCTGTTTCATTGATTTATTCTGTGACATAAGTTTGCTAAAATTAACTATTCCAAAATATAGTTTACGATTTCCTTGGCCACATTCATTTTTGATTCTAAATGGACCACTTTTTTCTCTCCTGTGGCTGCATACATAGTGACTTGATTTGTATCTAGTCCAAAACCAGCTCCCTCATCTTTTAGTGAATTAAGAACGATGAAATCTGTCTTTTTTTCCTTCATTTTTTTCAATGCATTTGCTTCTTCATTTTCTGTTTCGAGCGCAAATCCCACAATGGTTTGATGTGCTTTTTTCACGGATCCCATCGCAGCTAAAATATCATTTGTTTTTTCGAGTAATAGGGTAGAAGTGTGTTCTGATTTTTTTATTTTCTCGTTCGAAATTGATAAAGGACGATAATCCGCTACAGCTGCTGCCATGAAGATAATATCCATGGACGTGATATGATTCAAGCAAGCCTCTTCCATTTCGGAGGCGGATTGAACTGCAATTTGACGAATCCCTTGTATGGATGTTGTGACTTGTAAGGGTCCAGCGATTAAGGTTACTTCAGCTCCTTGAAGGTAGCATTCTTCCGCGAGACACATTCCCATTTTACCCGTTGAAAAATTGGATATATAGCGTACGGGATCTAATAATTCTTGGGTAGGGCCAGCTGTAACTAAGATCTGTTTTCCTGTAAGTTTGGTGCCTCTGAAGGTATTCTCAATCAAATGCTGCACGATTTCATCTGGTTCCAACATGCGTCCGTGGCCGACTAATCCGCTAGCCAGTTCGCCAGCATTAACTTGTAAAACGGTATTGCCATAAGAACGCAGCATCTCCAATGAGCGTTGGGTAGCAGGATGCAAAAACATGTCTTCATCCATTGCAGGTGCCAAAATTACGGGACAACGCGCGGATAGGTAGGTAGCCAAAACGATGTTGTCACAAAGTCCATTCGCCATTTTACTCAGCGTATGGCAGCTAGCCGGCGCGACAATAAAAACATCACCCCATAAGCCTAATTCTACATGATTATTCCAAATAGCTCCTTCATGAAATTCGATCCAAACGGGATGATGCGAAAATGTTGAGAGGACAAGTGGGGAAACAAAATCCTGGGCTGCCTTCGTCATTACGATACGCACTTCTGCACCCGCCTTTGTTAGTAAACGTACTAATGGGATCGTTTTATAGGCTGCAATGCTACCTGTAATTCCCAGCACTATTTTTTTTCCTTGGAGAGACATTTTAGAAAAGTTTGGCCAAAAATATAGTAATTTCGCCCATTAACATAATGAATTGAAACAATTTCAAAAAACGAGTGAACTTCAAAGTTACCTAAAAACCATGTGCAAATCCATTGGTTTTGTTCCTACGATGGGAGCTTTGCATGAAGGTCATCTTGCGTTAATTAAGGCTTCAAAAGCCTCCTGCCAGATAACAGTGTGTAGTATTTTTGTTAATCCTACACAATTTAATGATCCGACTGATTTTGAAAAATACCCGGTCACTTTGGCTGCAGATTTAGAAAAATTGGAAATCGAAGGCTGTGATGTGGTATTTTTTCCCACCGTTTCAGAAATGTATCCGGATGGAACCTCGCAATTGCGAACATATGATTTAGGAACTCTAGAAACTATTTTAGAAGGAAAATGTAGACCAGGCCATTTTCAAGGTGTTTGTGTCGTCGTTGATAAGTTGTTACAAGCTGTACAACCTTTCAAATTATTTATGGGGGAAAAGGATTTTCAGCAAATGGCTGTCGTTCAGAAGATGTTGGAAATCACAGGTTCAGACGTTGAATTAATTCCATGTGCGACTGTTCGTTCTCCTGAAGGATTAGCACTCAGTAGTCGAAATGCTCGATTATCCTCAAAACAAAAAGAGCAAGCACTCGCTATTTACCGGGGTTTTGATTTACTTTCTCAAGCTGAGTTCACACAATCACTTCTAGAAAATGGTTTTGATTCCATCGATTATGTTGCATGTGCTGATCCTTTTACTTTACATGAAAAGCCCTATGGTGAAAAACCTTATATTATTTTAGTCGCTGCTTTCCTAGGTGGCGTTCGATTAATTGATAACAAATCATTTTTATGAGCTATTTAAAAGAAGTTAAAAAAGTCACGACCACTGGTCTTCAATCGATGAAGATGCAAGGAGAGAAAATTGCGATGCTTACTTGTTATGATTATACCATGGCGACGCTTTTAGATGCGGCAGGAATAGATGTACTTTTAGTGGGAGATAGCGCAAGTAATGTGATGGCGGGACACGAAACAACGTTGCCGATTACATTAGACCAAATGATTTACCATGCCCAGTGTGTTGGTAGAGGGGCGAATAGAGCAATGGTTTTAGTGGATATGCCTTTTGGTTCATATCAATCCGACAGCTCGATTGCACTCGCTTCTGCTATTCGTATCATGAAAGAGACGGGTGCACATGCGGTGAAATTAGAAGGTGGCGAGGAAGTGCTGGAATCTATTTCTAAAATAACCAAAGCGGGAATTCCTGTCATGGGTCATTTGGGATTAACTCCTCAAAGTATTCATCAATTTGGATCTTATGGGATTCAAGCTAAAAGCGATGTTGCTGCGGATAAATTATTAAAAGAAGCACTTATGTTACAGGAAGTGGGTTGTTTTGGACTGGTATTAGAAAAAATCCCCTCTGATTTAGCTACCCAAGTAAGTGAGAAATTGCATATCCCAACCATCGGAATTGGAGCAGGAGCAGGATGCGATGGACAAGTTTTAGTGTTGCAAGATATGTTAGGAATGAACGCAGATTTTAAGCCTAAGTTTTTGAGAAAATATGCGGATTTAGGTAATGAAATAACGCGTGCTACATCCTCTTATATTCAGGACGTGAAACAAGCGAAATTTCCTTCTGCTGAGGAATCGTATTAAACGTTAGATTTATTGATTGGAAAAATAGCCGTGGGGTGAATTTTTTAATAATGATTATTTACCATAAATGATAAACTATTAAACGCATTGCATGATACTCTGCTTTGATTTTGGCAATACTCGTTTGAAATATGCCCTTTTTGATGGCCTAGGTATCTGCGATACTGGGATTTTGGAGGATTTGACCTTTTTTAGCATTAAAAAGGTGATAGGTTCCAAACCGATTAGTCTGATTGCCATTTGTAGTGTGATTGATATTCCGGAGGATTTAATCGAGTCCTTGCGCTTGAAATACCCGATTCATTTGATTGCCAAAGAGGACACGCGAATTCTTTTTTCTAATTACGATTCTAGTACCTTGGGACTTGACCGAATCATATTAGCTGAGGCTTGTCTAGCTAAATTTCCTCATCAACCTTGTCTTTGTATTTGTTTAGGTACGTGTATTACCTTTAATTTAATTAGTGCAACTGGGGAATTTATGGGTGGAGCTATTAGTCCCGGACTTATCATGCGGGCTACTTCGATGTCTACATTCACTGATAAACTGCCTCTTATTTCGCTCAGAGTAAACTTTTCCTCTTGGGGTACAGATACTAACTCTAATTTAAATGCCGGGGTGATGGCTGGTGTTCTTTTTGAAATAAATGGCTTCATTAGCGATGCGAAAAACCGCTTCCCTGATCTTCAAGTAATCTTAACTGGGGGAGATGCTGAATATTTTAGGGATCAATATCCTGTGGATATGAATTTGGCTTGGAAAGGCTTGATTTCTATGTGCCAGAGATTTAATTGAAAATTACATTAATCACTTGAATTCAAAGACTTCGTTTAAATTTAAACAAAGTTTTATTTCACCTGAAAACCCCACTCGTGCTACCTGTTTTGCTACCAACCCTGTAAAATAAAAGAATCCACCCTTTTGAGGTGGATTTGGGTGTACCCAAA
>JABMMK010000284.1 GCA_013205605.1 Cytophagales bacterium
AAATCATTTCATGTCCAAGAGAAGCTGAAAAGGCATAATAGGCCGCTGTTTCCATTTCAATGTTCGTAATGATTTCACCTTCAAATTTAGTCTTGGAAACATCCCGTAAAAAATCAGGCAATAAAGATTTCATCCGAACAGTCCGACCCTGAGGTGCATAAAAACCAGGTGCGGTTAAGGTAAACCCATGTTGTGAAATGGACGAAAATTGCTTGATTAATTTTTCACTCGCCTTCGCGCCATACACAGGAAGCTTGTAGTTGATTTGTTGGCACCATAAGCTAAGCGCATCATTTGCCAACATATTGCTGGATTCAAAACCATAAAATTGGGCCAAATTATCAAAACCAATAGCCGCTTTGGACACCAAAAAAGAGTCCACAGGAATATCTTCTTGTATGGAACCGGAAGTACCGATTCGAATCAATTCTAAGGATATCTTTTGATCCTTCGCATAGCGAGTTTTAAAGTCAATATTGGCCAAAGCGTCTAATTCATTCATGACAATTTCCACATTATCGGCTCCAATTCCGGATGAAATCACGCCAATCGACTGATTTCGAAATTGGCCAATATGGCTAACAAATTCCCTCTTATGAATCTTATGGTCAATTTTATCAAAATATTTGGAAACAAAAGGAACTCGTTCAGGATCACCCACCATGATTATTTTATGAGGCAATTGATCTGGACGAATGTGTAAATGATACGTGCTTCCGTCCGGATTAATGATGAGGTCTGTGGGTGAAAAATAGGTCATTCGCGAATTTATTGATAATTTTCTAAAGAATTAAAATTATGCAAATTTCAAAGGTAGAAATACACGAAACCATTTTAAAATTATTGACTAATTCCATCCTTCAAGCCACAAGGGATTATGAATTAGCGAAAGAGTCGCGTGATTCAGATACTAAAAGTAGCGCGGGAGACAAATTTGAGACGGGTAGGGAAATGATGCAAAGAGAAATGGACAAAATTAGTGCAACCCTTGACCAGTATAAAAACCACATAAACCTTTTGTCAAAGATTAATCTACATCGTGCCTATCCAATCGTTGATTTAGGTGGTTTAATCGAAACAGGCCAAGGCATTTATTATTTATCGATCGGTTTAGGAAAGATTGAAATCAATGCTGAGATCATCTATGCGATATCCCTTGATTCTCCGATAGGCCAATTATTTAAAGGAAAAAGGGTAGGAGATGAATTAGAATTTAGAAGTAAAACACTTAAAATCAATCAATTAATATGAAAAATGAATCTTATTTTTATCTGTTATTATCGTTAATCGGAGGAGGTTTAACCTTTTATTTCGTAATGAAGGGAGTTGTTAGCCATCAAGGAAATTTTGATGTCATCGCATTTGTTCAAAGCACATGGATTCAAGATGATTATGCAAAGAGTTTAACGTTGGATTTTTGGACAGGCGCTATTGCCGGTACATTTTTTATCTTGAGTGAGGGAAGGAGATTAAAAATAAAATACCATTACCTTTATGTTATACTGACGATGCTGATTGGATATGCCTTTGCATTTCCACTGTTTTTATTTGTCCGTAGTAAATACGTCAATCAAATTTAAGCATGGAAGAATATATTGCATCGTTTCCAGAAAATACACAGAAAATTTTAATAGAAGTTTGTGAAGCGATACGAAGTGTGGTCCCTGAAGGAACCGAGGAATTATTGGCCTATGGGATGCCTACCTTTAAATACAAGAAAAACTTGGTGCATTTTGCCGCATGGAATAATCATCTAGGATTTTATCCAACGCCCAGCGGGATAAGGGAATTTCAGGATCAATTATCTATTTATGAAGGCGCCAAAGGATCTATAAAATTCCTTTATAGCCAACCCATACCCATCGATTTAATCAAACAAATTGTTGAATTCAGAGTCAAGGAGGTAATTAGCAAATCAAATTAATTGATTTTCCTTTTCTCAATTTTCAGATTTCGCCCAAAAGATTTGAAGCCTAATTCGGGTGAATAACCTACTGATTGCTTTGAATAGTATCCTTTTTCATTGTATGGACGTTTGCGAGGATGCTCTTTGCAAGATTGAGAACAGGCTCCATCCATTTCTTGTAAGCAAGTAGGGCAGATAGCTAAATGCTCGTTACATTCTGGATTAGCGCAATTAACCATATGGTTTGATAAAGAATCACAAACATGGCATTTTGAGATTACTTCAGGGTTAATGGAATTAACGAGGGTAGCTACGCGGTTGTCAAATACATAACAAGAACCGTCAAAGTCTTCACCCCCTTCTTCTAAACCATACTTAATAATTCCACCATGCAATTGGTATACATTCGTAAATCCTTTTTCTAACAAATAGGCTGAGGCTTTTTCACATTTTATTCCACCGGTACAATAGGTAAACACTTTTTTAAAGACTGCTCCAATTAAAATGATCCATGTGCGAATCAGTTTAATTGATTCAACTCTTTATCGAAATTAGCACGCTTTTGATCAAAATCTTGGGTCAATGTTTCAAGTTGATCAAACAAATGGTTGATGGCATTCCGA
>JABMMK010000285.1 GCA_013205605.1 Cytophagales bacterium
AAAAGGGGTTCGCCCATACCCATATAAACAATATTTGTCAATGGAATGCCGTACTTTTCTTGAGCTTGATCGCGAATCAAAACGACTTGATCATATATTTCAAAAGCCTCTAAATTCCTTTTTCGGTCCATGTAACCCGTCGCACAAAAACTGCACGTAAGGGAACATCCCACCTGAGACGACACACAAGCGGTCATTCTTTCACGGGTTGGAATTAAAACTCCTTCGATCAGATTGCCGTCATGCAATGCAAAACTCGATTTTATGGTTCGGTCAACACTGATTTGGAATTCAGCCGTTTCCACACATTGCAGGGAATAGTTGTCGGCCAACCAGCTCCTCGTTTCTTTCGGTATATTAACCATTTGGTCAAATGAACGAACCGATTTTTTCCAAATCCATTCATAGACTTGTTTGGCCCGAAAACCCGGCTCTTTGCGTAGCAACATTTCCTGCCGCAACTCCTCTAAAGTTAAATTTCTAATCGCTTTCAACGAAGGCATTAATTCTTTTTCCACCATTATTTTTTCAATAATTCTCCCACTTTACTAGAAATGGCCCTACCTTCTGCCAATCCAGCTAATTCCTTAGAAGCAACGCCCATTACCTTGCCCATATCTGCTGGGCTAGTAGCTCCCAATTGAGAAATAATGGAGGAAATACGTTCTGTTAACTCCAAATCCGATAATTGTTTGGGTAAAAACTCCTCGATAATGATGAGTTCTACTTGCTCTTTTTCCGCTAAATCAGGGCGATTTTGTGCGATATACACTTCCAATGAGTCTCTTCGCTGTTTGGCAGCTTTCATTAAAATTTTCATTTCTGCATCAACAGAAATCTCACCCGTATTTGAGCCTGAAGTCTCCTCTAATAAAATCATTGATTTTATTGCCCTCAAAGCACGTAAACGATCCGCATCTTTAGCGCGCATGGCATCTTTTATGCCGTTTTCAATGGTTAATTTTAATGCCATAAGATTTTAATTTTGAAAATGGGCCTTCACCCCGTCTATAAACTCTCTGTTATTACTTAATCTTGGAACCTTGTGTTGGCCACCTAATTTTCCCCTAGCTCTCATCCAAGCATAAAATGTTCCTTTAGGGGCAACGAGTACCTGCGGGAGTTCTAAAACTAAATCATATGAACGTTTTGCGTCATAATCCGAGTTTACTTCACGAAGTGTTCGGTCCAAAATTTCCACAAAGATACGTAAATCTTTTGGGGCTTTTGAGAACTCTACGACCCATTCATGACTACCCTTTTTGCCTCCTTCCATATAAGCAGGTGCTGCCGTATAATCTTTTATTTCTGAATTTGTCTGAATGCAGGCAACGGAGATTGCTTTTTCTGCATTTTCAATAATCAACTCCTCGCCAAATGCATTAATAAAATGCTTTGTTCGGCCAGAAATTTTAATGCGATAAGGTAAAATGGAAGTGAATTTAACGGTATCGCCAATTTTATATCTCCAAAGTCCCGAATTCGTTGTAATCAACACGGCATAATTGACCCCGAGAACTACTTGGTCCAGTGAAACTACCCGATCTACTTCTTCTCCATGCGCCCCGATGGGAATAAATTCATAAAAAATGCCATAGTCAAGCATGAGTAGCATCTCATCAGGCAAACTCAAATCGTCTTGAATGGCAAAAAAACCTTCTGAGGCATTGTAAATTTCTAAAAATCGAACCTCTGAACTTGGAAAAACTAGATTTTGAAACAGCTCTCGGTAAGGACCAAAAGCCACCGCACCATGTACCAAAAATTCAAAATTTGGCCACACCTCTAAAATTGATTTTTTACCGGTTATCTCCAATATTTTTTCAATGAGCACTAAAGTCCAAGTAGGCACGCCCAAAATACTGGTCACATTTTCTTTAGACGTTTCAATCGCCATTTTTTCAATTTTTTGATCCCAATCATCCATTAATGCCACGTCAAGCGATGGGGTACGAATAATTTGGGCCCAAATAGGCAAATTTTTCATCACAACTGCTGAAACGTCGCCCAAAAGAAGACTTGAATTCAACGGATTATTGGACAAACTTCCGCCAATGGATAAGCCTTTCCCCTCAAAAATTCGAGTCTCAGGTTTGTTGTTGATCAACAAAGTGATCATATCTTTTCCGCCCATCATGTGGCAGTTTTCTAATGATTCCTTTGACACTGGGATAAATTTGCTTCTGGCATTTGTCGTTCCTGAAGACTTAGAAAACCATGAAATCGGACTTGCCCAAAGTACATTTTGCTCTCCATGCATCATTCGATCAATGTAGGGAAAGATCTCCTCATAGGTTGATATAGGGACTCTTGCCTTAAATTGTTCGTAATTTCCTATTTCAGAATGCCCATATTTCTTCCCCCACTCCGTGTTTCGACCCGAAAATATCAGTTCATCCAAACTAGTATGTTGAAGCTCCAGCGGATTTTTAAAATGCTCCTCTATTCGAGGCATTCGCCTTTTCATTAACCACAATAAAGTCTCATTAAATAAGGACATTTCAAAGATTTTTTAGCGTGCGGCTAGGGTAATCTGTAATGATCTCATCTACGCCCAATTGGATCATCGCCTTCACATCCGTTGGTTCATTAACCGTCCAAGGAATTACTTTCATTCCTTTTGAATGACATTCGTTTACGATATCCTTCGTCAAAGAAGTAAAGTTGGGGCTATAAATTGCAGGCGTAAAACCTAAATCCGAACATGTGCTTTCAGGCCCTTTTCTTGTCACTAAAGCCGATAAGTCGACCCGCGAAAAATGGCCCGACTGAATCGATTTGTGCCAGTATTTTAACACATTAAAATCAAAACTCTGTAAAATGATATATTCTGGACGGACGTGTTTGGCCATAACGGCCCATACTTTTTCCGAAAACTCGTCCACGGTAGGCGGTTGGGACACCCCATATTCCTTCGGATCTGATTTGATTTCGATGTTATAATATATTTTTTTGCCCGTTTTTTTCCGAAAATCTTCGGCCCATTGGAATACATCCTCAAGCAAGGGTTTATAGGCAAATACTTTTTTCTGATCTGGAAATAGTGGATTTCCACGTGAACCTACATCAAATTTCCTAACCTCACTATAACTCATTTTATATACATTAAGCCCATTTTCTTCCGATTTCAAAACGGGAGTTCCATCTGGTTTTATGGCATACAATGAATTCATATAGGGCTCATGCGAAACAAGCACTTGGCCATCTGCAGAAATACAAACATCCATTTCAAGAACCGTAACTCCTGCTTCCAAAGCATGTTGAAAAGCAGGCAATGTATTTTCAGGAAACTCGCCCCGACAACCCCTATGTCCTTGAATGATTGGCTTTTGTGCCATTAGCGTAATTTGACTTAGTAAAACTAAAATACTGACGATTAACTTCATCGATGAGAACTTTCATTTAATTTTTTCCGATCCTTCATGATTTCATTGACCCGCTCATATAATTCAATAAAATCTTTTGGCTCTCGCACATACGAATTAAAACTTTTCACAAAGGAAGCGGAATCAACAGCATGTTTTTTAAATGTCGACTTTTCCAATTGATTGTAAAGTAACAAATTGGTATCTGCACTAATGATCTCCATTCGACTAATATTAACTTCATCTAAATGAATATCGACCAAAATTTGAGCCATTTTTTCTTGATCCAAGCGATTTCGGTTCCGATCATTTTGACAAGAAAGAACAAGGAATACAAGGACAACAAAAAGGTATTTCATGAGCCAAATTTACGTACAAATTAGAAAGCTTTTATGGGATTTCGCATAGATTGCTCAAAAAATAGGTAATTTAGCAAGCATATACCTAATAAATCACTCATTTAGAAATGGATATCCGTGCATTTCTTTCCCATATTGTACAGCTGGACATTCGC
>JABMMK010000286.1 GCA_013205605.1 Cytophagales bacterium
GGATGCGTACCTGTAAACCTAATTAGCCTTTCAGCATTTCCAAAATCAAATTCATAATCCGCTGGGACGTTTTCCGCAAGCCAAGCATCATCATGGTAAAACTGTGTAAAATTTCTCACTTTTTGATTCAAGCCGGTGGGAGGTTTAACCCAACCATAATGAAATATTTGTGCTGAAATTTCTTTTACTTTTATTTTTTTTCCGCTTTTGCGAAAGCCCTGCGCATCTTTGTATGAATGAACGAGGGGGTTAAATCGCACAAGCCGGATCTCTTTTCTATACCACCTCCGCGAAGTCGCGATGTAATCAAAGGACCCATAAAAGTGTCTATATTTAAACAACAAACCCTCCACCTGAGTATTTTCCTGGTGCTCTTTTAAGGCCTCTAAAATACCATTGAGGTCATCTTCATGTACACATTCATCCCCTTGAATATAAAATGCCCAGTCGGTATCTGGTGAAATAGCCTGATATGCCTTATTCGTTTCTAAAGCAAAAACCTGTCCCCCTTCACGTTTTGTGTCGTCCCAAATCGTCTCAATAATCCTGATTTTATCTGATTTGATTCCTTGAATTAGGCTTAAAGTGTTGTCCTCTGATTGGCCAACGGCCACGACAAACTCGTCACAAACAGGCAAGATCGATGTGATGGCTTCCACGATCGAATAATCGTTTTTGATCGCATTCCGAATGAAGGTAAAGCCGGAAATTTTCATGGGCTAAAATTTCACTTGAATTCCATGGTATTTTTCTTGCTCCACGTAATCTTTGCGAAGTGGATGACCGACCCAATCAGCGGGCAATAAAATACGAGTCATGTCGGGATGACCCTCAAACACAACACCCACTAAATCAAATGCCTCTCGCTCATGCCAATTAGCCGTTTTCCAAATCCCACTCAAAGTAGGTACAACGGGTAATTTCCCATCTTCTTGTAACCTAGGAACCTCCAAACGAATGTGAAAAGTAAGGTGATTGGGAATCGAGTAGAGGGTATAAATAATTTCTAGCGTTCCATTTTCAGGACCATTGTCAATCGCAGTCAGGCAAGAAAGTGAATCAAAATAAGTCGACGGATGACGCCATAAAAAATCACAAATTGAAACCAATTGAGCTGGCTGAACGGTAATGCGACCTGATTTTTCATCTAGGTCAACGGTGATATTTAATTCGCTTTCAATCAGATTTTTTATATCTATCGCTTCCATCCTTAGGCTTTTTGAGCGATGGCGTCCAAAATAATTTGGGGCACGACACGCGTTTCTTGATTGATTTTTTCTTGTAATTTCAAAATTCCACCTAATAAAGCCTCGGGCCTTGGCGGGCAACCTGGTACATACACATCCACAGGAATTACTCGGTCTACGCCTTTAACCACATGATAACCGTGTTCCCAATAGGGTCCACCGCAATTGGCACACGAACCCATCGATATCACATAGCGGGGTTCAGGCATTTGTTCATAAAGTCTTCTTATCCGATCGGCCATTTTAAATGTAACCGTTCCTGCGACAATCATCACATCGGATTGTCTAGGGGAAGGCCTAGGAAATACACCAAAGCGATCCAAATCATATCCTGAGGCAAAAGTTTGCATCATTTCAATGGCACAACAAGCCAAACCAAAACTCATTGGCCATAAAGAACTTGCCCGAGCCCAATTGAGTAAATCCTCAAATTGGCTCACTACAAATCCCTCCGACTGAATGTTTTGGTCTAAATATCCTTTCATTATCTTACAATGGTTAAATTTCCGATCACATCTGGATAGGCCTCCGGATAGTCTTCCAAATTTGGCCTAATGACATATATATAGGTGCCCGTTGGCAAATCTTTCCCGTTATATTTTCCCCTAAAGGGTTTTTCTTCATACATCGTGCCAGTGCTTTCAAATACTTTCAAGCCCCAGCGATCCATCACATAAATCTCTGCGTATGGATAGGACGAAATATTATCGATGGTCCAATAATCATTTAAATCGTCATTATTAGGTGATATGGCATCATAAGGTTTCACTCTCGCCAAAATAATGATATCAATTGTAGCATAATTCCGACAATCTGCTGCAGTCGTTGCACCCGGTAAATAGCCATTAATAAAATACGTCGTCTTAAATGCATTCCCTCCTAAATCACCTAATGCCTTTACATCAAAATATGGATTAAGGCTTAGAGGATCAGATAAGGCTAATTTAGGCGTCCATGACCATTTAATACCCGGCGTTTTAGCCCCATTCACTGGCATTAAAATGGGAGTAGGATTTTCCCCAAGTTCAGGGGCAAACATGATTATTTTTTTATCAGTAGCCACCCATACTTTAGTAGAACAGTCTTGCCCAAAAGCGGTAAATTGAACAAAAAGGAGGATTGAAAGAATCGTTTTCAGATTTTGTAATTTTTGTTTGAAAGTAAAAAAATATACGCGCACCATAAAGCTTTTAAAAAAATCCATGTAAAGGTTTTGTAAATATACCTAAATTCACAAAATTTTTGATCAATGTCCACATCCCATTTTTTCGAATCCGATTTAGCTTCTTTGCGAGGGATGACTCCCGCGCGCTTGTCGCTACTGCAATCGGAATTAGGGCTATTTACTTTTGGGGACCTGATCCAATATTTTCCATTCAGATATGAAGATAGAACTTTACTAACACCTATCGCTCAAATCAATGATCAAATGGAAAATGTCCAATTTATTGGACGCATCAAATACAAGGAAAAAATAGGTGTTGGCCGGAGGGAAAGACTCGTAGCAGAGTGCTGTGATGAAACGGGATGCATCGAATTAGTTTGGTTCCAAGGGGTAAAATGGATTGAAAAATCATTAGTTGGCGGAGTGGATTTTTTATTTTACGGTAAGCCCGGGAGTTTCAATGGCCAAATTCAAATGACCCATCCTGAGATGGAAGTTTACAAAGGGCCACAGATTTCAGAGAAATTTTTTCAGCCCATTTACCCGCTGACTGAAAAGCTACGCAAGAAATACGTCGACAGTAAATTGATTGCTTCCCTACAAAAAAATTTATTGGAAGTTGCATTTCCCTACATAAGAGAAACATTGCCACATGACATCATTCAGCAATTTAAATTGATTTCTAAGCAGGAAGCGCTCTACCACATTCATTTGCCACAGTCGGAAAATTGGCTACACCAAGCAAGAAGGCGGTTAAAATTTGAAGAATTATTTTACAACCAGCTGCGTTTAATCAAGCAAAATTTAGTTCGTAAATCCGCTTTCCCGGGCCAAGTTTTTTCTTCTGCCGCCTTATTAACTACCTTTTACAAGGAACATCTCCCCTTTTCATTAACGGAGGCGCAAAAAAAAGTTATCCGGGAGATTTTTGAAGACATGCGCTCTGGCAATCAAATGAACCGACTCCTCCAAGGGGATGTGGGTTCCGGAAAAACGATTGTTGCCTTTATTTCGATGTTACTCGCCATCGACAATGGAACCCAGGCTTGTTTGTTGGCCCCCACCGAAATCCTAGCAGATCAACATTTTCAGGGATTAAAAAAGTTTGCAGATCTTCTAGGTGTCAGTATTGCTAAACTCACGGGATCTGTCAAGAAGAAAGATCGTGTGGAAATACACGAAGGATTAACGTCAGGAACCTTGAATATATTGGTAGGCACACATGCCATTTTTGAAGATGTGGTCCAATTTAAAAATTTGGGGCTTTGCATTATTGACGAGCAACATCGTTTTGGGGTAGCCCAAAGAGCCAAACTTTGGGATAAAAACAAGCAAATTCATCCACATGTACTGGTCATGACGGCGACTCCGATCCCGAGAACCTTGGCCATGACTTTATATGGTGATCTTGATGTTTCGGTGATTGACGAATTGCCTGCGGGTAGAAAACCCATTCAAACGATACATCGATATGATTCACATCGTTTGCAGGTGTTTAGTTTTATCCAAAGTGAGATTCAAAAAGGACGTCAAGTTTATATCGTTTATCCGCTCATCGAGGAATCCGAAAAAATGGATTTCAAAGATTTAATGGATGGGCATGAAAGCATCACGAGGGCCTTCCCTGAAATTCCATTGGGGATATTGCATGGGAAAATGAAGCCGGCCGATAAGGATTTTGAGATGGCTCGTTTTGTCAAAAATGAAACCAAAATCATGGTAGCCACGACGGTGATTGAAGTGGGAGTCAATGTCCCAAATGCCTCGGTCATGATTATTGAAAGTGCGGAGCGATTTGGATTGGCGCAATTGCACCAACTAAGAGGCCGGGTGGGCCGAGGGGCGGAGCAAAGTTATTGTTTGTTGCTGACCGATTATAAAATTTCAGCGGATACAAAAAAACGTATAGAAACCATGGTGAGGACGAATAATGGCTTTGAAATTGCTGAGGTCGATTTACAATTAAGGGGCCCAGGGGATATCGGAGGAACAAGACAGAGCGGAGCCATCGATCTAATGATTGCTGATTTATCCAAAGATGGGGAGATTTTAAAAGTGGCTCGCGAGACCGCTGTTGCCATATTAAACGAGGATCCCAATTTAGAACATGAAAAAAATACAATGATTCGGGAGCAGGTACGCCAACAAAAAAAGGATACGACCAATTGGGCCCGAATAAGTTAGTTTAAATTTGGATCATCCGGGTAGGTCGACAATACCCGAAAGTCACCGCCCTTATCATATAGCACAGTTCGCCACAAATTTTTATTCGATTCATCAAACACGTAATCTTCCCTTGCCGGATGTAAATACCAAGCATTTTGCTTCACCTCACGGGCTAGTTGGCCCGCGCCCCAACCCGAATACCCAATAAAAAATTTGATCTCTTTGAAATTAATCGCGCCACTGACCACATGTTCGATGGCTTTTTCAAAACTTCCTGACCAAAATATTCCTTTGGAAATTTCAATCCCATCGGGAATAAGATCAGGTCTGCGGTGTAAAAATTGCATGATTGTCGGGTCCACAGGCCCCCCAGAAAACAATGGGACATTTTCCAATACCTTCTCATCTACGATCGAATCGAAAACAACCTCTTGCTTTTGGTTTAAAATGAGTCCAAAAGAATGTGAATTGGAGTGCTCACAAAGCAATACCACAGACCTATGAAAAGCAGAGCCCTCAAGAAATGGTTCTGAGATCAAAAGAACTCCAGGTTTTAATTCATCTTCCATGTAATGTAAAGGCATAAAAAGGAATTTCGTATCTTGTTTTAAATTAAAAAATATATGTCCTTTATCGTTTTTGTTTCTTTAGGTGGCAATCTAGGAAATACCCTTGAAATATTTAAAAACTCATACCTTGAAATTGAAAAAAAAATAGGTCGCATCACTGCATTTTCTAACCTATATCAAACGGCTGCCTGGGGGAAAACAGACCAACCCGATTTTTCAAACCAAGTAATCTCCTTAGAAACCGATTTAGATCCAGAAAAAATAATGTCTGAATTATTAGCTATTGAATTGTTTTTTGGTCGTCGGCGCGATGTCATCTGGGGCCCTCGCATACTTGATCTTGACATTCTTTTTATTGGAAATCAAATTGTTAGTAGTGAAAATTTAACTATTCCACATCCTCAGATTGCCCATAGACGCTTTGTTTTAATTCCCATGGCAGAGATTGCTCCCGATTTTTTACATCCCGTTCTCCAACAAAGCATGTTGGAGTTATTGGAACAAACCACAGATCTTCAAAGCGTTCGATTGATGGATTAATCTTCGATTTCAGTATCGTTTTCTAAAAGACTGGGGTTAGGGAAGCGCCAACTTTGACCCACAATTTTTTCGTAGTACTTTTCGTATAAAGGCAGGATCTTTTTGATGTCAAACAATTTGGCTCGCTCCAATGCATTTTTTTTCATGGTCGCATGTAAAACGGGATCTGACAATATGGCGATTGCATTTTTTGCCATATCATCTACATCTCCGATTTCACTGACAAATCCTGTTTCCCCGTGAATGTTAACTTCCGTTATACCACCGGCATTTGAGGAAATGACTGGTACTTCACAGGCCATCGCTTCCAATGCAGATAAACCAAAACTTTCCTTTTCGGAAGTAAGTAGAAATAAGTCGGCGAGCGAAAGTGCCTCCTCGATCGTATCCAATTTACCCAGAAAACGAACATCTGCCTGAACCCCCAATTCCCTGCACAATACTTCTATCGCAGTTCTTTCAGGGCCATCACCTACCAATAAAAGCTTTGAAGGAATTTGTTTTTGGACTTTGGCAAAAACATGAATAATATCTTGAATCCGTTTTACTTTCCGGAAATTGGACGTGTGAATTAATAGCTTTTCTCCATGCGGACAAATGGCTAATTTGAAATGCTCTTTAGGTTGCTTTTTAAATCGCTCAAGGTCAACAAAATTGGGAATCACCTCGATATTGCTTAAAATTTCAAAGGAGGAATACGTATCATTTTTTAGACTTTCTGAAACCGCGGTAACTCCATCAGATTCATTGATGGAAAAAGTAACGACAGGTTCGAAAGATGGATCACGTCCCACTAAAGTAATGTCGGTTCCGTGAAGCGTGGTAATCACGGGAACGTGAATGCCTTTATATTTTAGAATTTGCTTCGCCAAATAGGCGGCTGAAGCATGAGGAATTGCGTAGTGTACATGAATCAAATCAAGCTGTTCATTAATCGTCACATCCACCATTTTACTGGCTAGCGCTGATTCGTAGGGTAAATATTCAAAGAGCGGATAGGATGCCACGGAAACTTCGTGATAGAAAATGTTTTCGCTAAAAAAATCCAAGCGAGGTGGTTGGGTATAGGTAATAAAATGTACTTCGTGACCTAC
>JABMMK010000287.1 GCA_013205605.1 Cytophagales bacterium
AAAGACTTCAATGCCTGGATTTCCAGTTTGTGTGTAGGATCCTACCACGAGCTGGTGTGTCAAAGAATCTGCTGGAACAAAACTTAATAAGCTAAGGGCGATCGTTAAAAACATTTTTTGTCAGGTTTAGATAGACCAAATTATTAAATTTTTTCTATTAAACCCTCGGCGGGATCAATTTATAAACAACCGGAGTGATTATTCGGGATAAAAGGGTGGATGAAATCAGTCCACCAATCATCACGATGGCCAAGGGAGAAATCAATGGATTAGTCGAAATAGCGATCGGAATTAGGCCACCTATAGCGGTAAATGTCGTTAAGATAATCGGCAGGAATCGAACCTCTCCAGCTTTCCGAATCGCTTCTTCCATAGGCATTCCCTCTCGCCTTAATTGGTTCGTAAAGTCCACCAACAATATGGTATTTTTTACTTCAATCCCAGCTAAAGCAATCATGCCTATTGTTGCTACAAATGACATGGAATTTCCCGTAAAATAGAGGGCTAATAAGGCTCCTACAATGCCTAATGGGATGACGGAAAGGACAATCAGCGTACTTTTAAATGTTCCAAATTCAAGGATTAAAACAGCGATAAAAGTAAAAATGGTGACTAAAATGATAGTTCCAAATCCCCCAAAGGAGTCATTTCTACTTTCAACTTCACCCCCCATTTGAAAGCGATATCCTTGTGGTAAATTAATCTGCTTTAATGAGGACTCCACCTCGTTGATGACGTCAGAATTTAGGTATCCTTTTTTCACAAATGAGCCGACAGAAACCGAGCGAGATTTATCGAAATGGTTAATGCTTTGTGGGGATGTTTCTAATTTCAAATGGGCTACTTGGGACAATGGGATGGCTGTTCCTTGAACATTGTTGACATATAAATCATCAAAAACACGGAGGTCTGGTTGATTTGAATGGGGCTTAGAAACTTGGATGGTAAATTCATTCCCATCTTTATCCGTCATTTTCCCTAAATCAAAACCTGAAATAACCATCCGAACCATTCGATCGATACTGACGGTTGGGATACCCAGCATACTCGCTTTTTCTTTGTCAATTTCAACGCGAATATCAGATTTTAGGTTTTTTAATGGGTTATTAATGTAAATGGTCGCCTTATTTTTTGCGAGTAAATTTTCGACCTTAAGGGCTAATATCCGTAGTGTATCTATATTTTTCCCCAATATACGCACCTCTATTGGCGCAACCACTGGGGGCCCTTGCTCAAAATTTTTCACCTCAACTCTCGCTCCTGGATACGGGGTCCATTGGCTTCTTAGTTGGTCTATGATTTCCATTTTCCGATCGGCCCCTGTCTCTTCTTTTAATTGAACAAATAAACCGGCATAGTCACTGCGCTCATTGAATGGAATAACATTGTAATAAATTCTTGGGTTACCTTTTCCCACATTAGCCGAAACATATTGAACTTCAGGTATCCCTTTTAACTCTTTTTCAATCTTTTTGCAAATGGAATCCGTATAGGTAATATTGGATTGCATAGGGCTAAAAATATTCACTAAAAATTGAGGCTTTTCCGAAGACGGGAATAGACTAAAACCTAGGATTGGGAATAGTTGAAGAGAGGCAATAAAAATACCTAAGGCAATCAAGAGCGTGATGACCGGCTTTTTGATGGCAACGTCTAGCAACTTGGAATAACTCCCTGATATTAGTTTCTTGATGACTCTTAAAAAAATGTTTCCATCCGGATGACCCTCATGTTTTTTTAAGATTCTACTGGATAAAAAGGGAACGACCGTTAATGAGACTAATAGAGATGCTAATATGGAGGAAATAACCGCCATAGGTAGACTTCTAATAAAATCTCCGGAGGAATCAGGCAGAAATACAAGGGGCATAAAGGCGACAATTAACGTCACGGTACAACCTAATACCGCCATGCCTATTTGGTTGGTGGCTTTTAAGGTAGCGTCTAGCCTTGAGTGGCCCTCGCGCATCCAGCGTTCAATATTTTCAACGACCACGATGCTGTCATCGACTAATAATCCTAAGGAGACTACAAAACCCACAATACTTAATTGGTTTAAGCTATAGCCCATTAAATTCAACATGATAATTCCAATCGCAAGGGAAAGTGGGATGGAGATCATCACGACCAATGACGCCCGCAGTCCCAAAGGCAGAAGCGTTATGGCGACGAGCAATATAGCAATCATAAAGTCTTTGAACAAGCCACTTAAGCGCTCATTAACGTTGTATGCTTGATCAAAATGCACAACCAAATCAATGTTGGAAGGTAAGGTTTTTCTGAAACTCTCAATGATGGGAAGGTATTCCTTTTGCGTATTCGCTATATTTTGATTGCCCTTTAACGCGGCAGATACAAACACACAACGATTCCCATTAAGCCGAGTAACATGCTTGTTAGCACCGTAGCTAAAATAGACGGAAGCCACATCTTTCAGTAACACATTTTTTCCTTGATATGCGAAAACAACCGTATTTTTAATTTCATCAATGTTCCTATATTGCCCACTCGTTTTGATGTTAAACGATTTATTATTTTCGACTAAATTCCCCCCAGGAATATTGGCAATCTCACTTTGAATGGCTTGAAAGACTCGCTCCGTCGAAATCATCATTTGTGCCATTTTTTCGATATTCAAATCTACTTTAACAAATTGTTCAGGCAAACCAGATATTTCGATCTTCTTTAATCCGGTGACTTTTTCCAAATCTTCCTGCAATTGTTCAGAATAGATTTTCAATTTATCTTGTGAAGCATTGTTTGACACGAGCGCCATTTGTAAAATGTTCGTGCCGGTAGGCGTGACTTTTTGTAAGTCAATTCTCACAATATCTTTTGGCAACTCATCACTCAAGCTATTAATCTCTCGAACCAATTCACTATATTTTTCATCCACATCCACACTATAATTGCAGTAAATACCCATAATCACCACCCCATCTGAGACTGTCGTATTGATGCGTTTTATATCTTCTAATTCAAATAATTTCTTTTCGATGGGCTTGACCACCATTTCTTCTAAATCTTCTGGACTAGTTCCTGGATAAACGACAATCAAAGGGAATTGTGGGGCATTCATTTCAGGATCTTCTGACCTTGGCATTGTCAGGACTGTAGTGATACCTACCACCACAATCATTAAGAATATGATGAGGGTAAATTGATAATTTTTTACGGCGTAATTTGATATCTTCATGATGATTAGCG
Organism: Cytophagales bacterium; assembly: GCA_013205605.1. GTDB lineage: Bacteria > Bacteroidota > Bacteroidia > Cytophagales > Spirosomataceae > Aquirufa. The sequence continues at coordinate 3,208 of JABMMK010000287.1, forward strand.
AATTATTTTAATGGCCGAACCATCATTTAAATAGGCATTTCCACTGGTAATGATTCCTTTTACGTCCTCTAGGCCCTGAGTGACAAATACTTTTCCATGTGCGATGCTACTGATTTTTACTTGTACTTTTTCAGCTGTTTTTTCATCTTTTGTGATGAAAATAAATCCTTCGTTTTCATTTCCTTCAACCACCGCGTCAAATGGAATAACCCATGCATTTGTTTTTTTCTTAGGCTGGATATTCGCTTTCCCAAATATTCCTAAAGCAATCTTTTTGGCAGGTATTCCATTCGTTTTTAAAGTAACCCATAAGGTGCCCGTGATGGGATCCACTCCTTCTGATTTTGCCACGACGCTTGCCGTGAAATTCTGCTCTTTTTCTGTGTCAATGGTCACTGAGGCGCGGTCGCCGAGGGAAACGGTCGACCAGTCTTGGTCGCTTAGACCCACTTTCAATACCCAGTTGTCTTTGTTTGCTCCATTAATCTGGAGGATTGGGGTTCCGGGGCCAACGACCTGTCCATCATTGGCAAATTTTTTCAAGACATATCCAGATTTTACTGCTCTGATTTCCGCATAATTTTGATTGAATTTTAACACTGAAATTTGTTGCCTGGCTAGGTCCAAAGCAGATTTACTGTTTTGAAATTGTTCCAAGGTTGCCACACTATCTTTATATAAATTTCCCGCCCTCGTAAAATCGCGTTCCGCTTTTTCCAAACCAATCTGAGCTTGTTGTACTTGCGCCTTGATCTCAGTTAAATTTAAGGTGGCTAACAATTGGCCCGACTTAATAGCGTCCCCTTCTTTAACCAAAATGTGTTGGATGACACCGCCAATTTTAAACCCTAAATAGGTTTCATCCTCCGTGGTAAAAACACCCGAGGCGTGGATCGTTTGACCTATGGATTCCTGATTTATCTCGATGACTTTAACCGGGATCACATTGGACGCCATGTTAGTTTCTTCTGCCTTTTTCTTCCCGCAGGCGGATAAGCAAAAGACCAAAATAATGCTTGAAAAAATGTATTTGATCAGATTCATATTATTCATTTTTTAATGGATAGGAGGCCGCTTCTCGCTCTACTTGGGCTGCGGCTATTAAAATTTTAAATTGATTTATATTCAATGCCAAATGCGCATTCGTCCATTGACTTCTCGCATCTAATGTTTCTATATATGTATTTACACCTTCTTTGTAGCCTTTGTCGATCAACTTCTGGTAGGTGTTTGCTACGTCGATTTGCTTCTGGCTGGCCCGAAAAGCCACCCAAGTTTGTGTCAGGTTTTTTTGTGCGATTTGAAGGGCGAGATTGACTTGCTTGCTGGTTAGGTCGAGTGATTTTTTAGCCATGTCAACGTCCATCGCCGACTGCTTTATTTTGTTCAAATTTCGTTTGCCAGAAAAGATCGGGATGTCTAATTGCATGCCCAATAAATAGTAAGTTGACTTCTGATTGAAATCCCAATTGGACGATTGAGAACCTAAATTCAAATAGCCATTTAATTTAGGTAAATAAAAACTTTCATTCATTTTCACGACCGATTGTTGCAAAGAAATGGCTTGTTTCAGCATGCCCAATTCTTCTCTTTGATCTACCTCAGCGATTTGATTTTTTTTCAATATGTCTAAGGCTTCTTGCTCATCAAAATTTGTTTTAATCTCCGTGAACAATTCGCGATTTAGCAGAAAATTGAAATACATTTTGGCTGATTCTGCCTGTTTTTCGGCTTCTGATAATTGGGATGACATTTGGACCACTTCGTTTTCCGACCTAAGAATGTAGGCGGGAAGGCCTTTGCCATTGGCCAATAATTTCTCATTTATTTTTTTGCCTTCTTGGGCCAAAAGCAACCCATTTTGGTAAATGCCAATCGCCTTATGGGCCATCAAATAATTTAAATAAGCGATCTTAATATTTTTGACTAACTCCCTTTTATACACTTGAATATCCGCTTTTTGAATACCCAATGTTTGACTTTGGATTTCTTTGTTGATGGAGATATCCCGATTGTAAATGGGCATGACACTGGTCAGTTTCACATCATAGAAATTACGCGGGAAGAAGTTCGTTTCTACATTAGCAATTTGAGGAAAGGCGGAGCTTTTTGTCAACTGGTTTAGCGTGGCATATACCGGATTGAGCATATCGCCTACCGGAAATGAAATGCTTCTACCCCCTTCACCTGTTTGATAACCCCCTTGAAAAGCAAGCGTTGGCTGATATAGACTTTGTGCGGATTGCAAAGACAAAAGGGCCTTTTCCGCCGAAATAAGTTTTTGTTGGACGACAATATTTTGCTGAAAACCCATTTCGATGTATTCATCCAAAATGGATTTTTGGGCCATGATGCAGGCAAAGGGCATTAATAAAAGGAATAGACTTAATGGTAACTTCATTTTCTTAGGCTTTTTTCAGTGTATTAATCATCCAACGAATGGATTCATGCATGGATTGTACTACTTTATCCGGTTCTACTAAGCGCTCTAATCGTTGGCGTATTGCCAACGAGACCAGTCCGTGGGCCACCGCCCAGACTGCCATGGATATGGTGGCTACATCGCCTGTCGGAATTAATTTCTTATCCATGCATTCTTGAATAATATGTTTTAAGGTTTCTAACGCGATATCTCCGTTGGGCCAATGTCCCAAATTTTGCTCTCTAATCGTTTTCATGGGAGCATTTTGTATGAACATCAAATCATAATATTCAGGATTCTCTAAACCAAAATTGATGTAGTTCTCGCCTAATAAATACAATCGGTCAATCGGATTTTCAATTTGAACCAACGCCAAATTACTGGCAATCATTCGCTCGAATCCCATCTCACAGAGGTGAAATAAGATTTCATTTTTATCCTTAAAATAAATGTACAGGGTAGTCGGACTATATTCAACTAGATCGGCAATTTTACGAATCGATACGTTTTCAAAACCATCCTTGACAAATAACTGCATGGAAGCTTCCAAAATCATTTTTCTGATTTCATCCCTTTGCTTCTCTTTTCTTTCTAAAATTCCCATCGCTTTTATTTACATCGCAAATATAATGAACAGTGTTAATAAATTGTTCGAATTTAAAAACAATTCTTTTTTATTTTCGGTTATAAACGTAGTTATTTTGTGCCTTTTTGATGATTAGGTACAAGAAAGGACAGATTGAATTGCTTTTTATCATAATATGCAGCCTAAATGAATTTTTTTTAATTAATCGACCGAAGTAGAAATAATAAATGATTAGTACAACACAAACTCAATTGTGGGAAATAGGGCTATTTTTTAATTCCAATCCGGAAAAAAAATATGGTATGCCCACACGAATAAATGATAGCCAAGCCTGGATTTTACCAGCCAATTTTTTTATTCGATCCAATGAATGGACAATCATATTTGAATTAGATGAGGTTCGTATTTACCTCAATATGGATTTGGGCAATCATATTTGTTTGCATAAAAAGATGAGTGGGTCCGAGATGAAACAATTTGAAAGGGAATGGGTAGCTTTTCAATCCTCTAATGATGAAACATTTGATTTACTGGAGTTCCACTTCTTAAATTAAAATTCGTTTTTCTAATAATTGTGTAATTTCATTTAAATTTACAAACCAAATCGATTTACATGATTCGCTTATTATTCGTTTTTGTTTTTATTTTAACATGGTCCACAAGTACTTTTGGCCAGTTTCAAGTAAGCGAAAATCGTCGATTTATCACGCGAGAGGGTAAGCCATTTTTCTGGCTTGGAGATACAGCCTGGGAACTTTTTCATCGACTTTCCAAAGAAGATGCTACCTATTATTTCAAGAAAAGAAGTGAGCAAGGATTTACCGTGATTCAAGCGGTGGCCTTAGCGGAATTGGATGGATTGCAAACGCCGAATGCCAATGGTGACTTGCCCCTCGTCGATTTAGACCCTACAAAACCCAATGAAAAATATTTTGCGCACGTAGATAGTTTAATTACTATTGCGGGCAAATTTGGGCTCACTATTGCACTCCTTCCGACTTGGGGTGACAAGGTCGACAAGTCGACCTGGGGGAAAGGACCCGAAATTTTTAATGCCAAAAACGCAAATTCCTACGGAAAATGGATAGGCCAGCGTTTCGAAAAAAAGACTAATTTGATTTGGATTATGGGTGGGGATCGCAATCCCAAGAATACCCAACAAATAGAAATTTGGAATGCTTTAGCTGAAGGAGTTAGCGCCGGCGCCGGAGGGCCCAATAAGGCCCTTATGAGTTTTCATCCACAACCTAATGCCCTAGGTTCAGCCGAATGGTTTCATCAAAGCGATTGGCTCGATTTCAATATGTTTCAAAATGGTCACTGCCGAGATCAAGAGCATTATTTAAAAATAGCGACTTTATATAACAAGGCCCCCTTTAAGCCGATCATCGACGGCGAACCGATGTACGAAGATCATCCCGTTTGTTTTAATGCGAAAGATTTGGGAACCTCTAGTGCCTACGACATCCGAAAATATGCCTACTTAGATTTATTTGCTGGCGCCTTTGGTCATACCTATGGCTGCCATGATGTGTGGCAAATGTATGATTCCACACGTGTCGGAATTAATGGCCCCCATTTTCCATGGAAAATTGCCTTAGATTTACCTGGTGCAAACCAAATGAAATTTGCCCGAGAATTAATGGAATCTAAATCCATGCTCGACCGAATTCCTGACCAATCCATTTTAATTGAGTCCGATGAAACACCCGGCGAACGCATTCAAGCCACCCGTGGCAAAGACTATGTTTTTGTGTACTCTTGCATAGGGAAAAGATTCCGTCTCAAAATGGCTCAAATTCCCGGAGAAAAATCGGCATTCTTTTGGGTCAACCCAAGAACAGGAGAAAAGTCAAGCAAAAACAACATCAATAATACCGGGATTCAGACGTTCACCCCGCCCACAAAAGGCTACGGATTGGACTGGGTGATGGTGCTAGAATCTATCCCAGATCCCAAACCCGAGGTTAAAGTTGAGCCTTCTGCTACAGAGGTAAAACCAAACTTGGATGCCAAATCTCCTGCGACGCCATTAACACCGGCCAATGCTCCAGAGGTAAAAGTTGATAGTAAACCACAAGCTTCGTCGACGAGTCCTTTGCAAACGAGTCCATCAACTACGCCCGCCGTAGTCCCTGAAGTAAAACCTCAAGCTTCGCCAACGAGCACTTTACAAGCAAGTCCAGCGACTGCGCCTACGGCTCCCACAGCAAATACAGCAGCAGGAAATAGTTCAGCGACTACCGGGAATGCAACCCAGCCCGTCAATCAGGCAGAGGTAAAGACCCCAAATTAAGAATTCATCAAGCGCATTAAATGCTGATATTATTTATTAATTTGGCATCGCTAAACCTAATTATATGTTGACCCCAGCTCAAATCGACTCCTATCATCAGGATGGTTATGTCCAAATTCCTGGCATGTTTAATCAAGCAGAAATTGACCTATTGTACGGTGTGGCGACGGATGACTCAGTGGTCAGCAACTCATTTGACCTAAATGATCAAAACGGAAAGAAAACAAAACTAACGCTTTGGTTTACGGCAGGGGATGATTCTTTCGGTTTAATGTCTCGTTGCGCGCGACTAGTTCAAGGAGTTCAAAGCCTGCTAGGACCCGGCGAAGTATGCCATTTTCACTCAAAAGTCATGCAAAAAGAACCTCGAGTAGGTGGCGCTTGGGAGTGGCATCAAGATTATGGATATTGGTATAAAAATGGGTTTTTATATCCCGAAGATATGATTTCGGTGATGGTTGCTTTGACGGATGCCACCATCGAAAATGGCTGTCTGCAAGTTTTAAAAGGCACCCATAAAATGCAAAGAATCGAGCATCATTTTGCGGGGGAACAACAAGGCGCCGACATGGATTTTGTCCAAGAAGCGGAAAAAGTTTCAGAGCTTATTTACTGTGAATTAAAAGCAGGTGATGTCCTATTTTTCCACCCGAATGTCCTCCATCGATCCGAAGCAAATCTTTCGGATACGGCCCGTTGGTCTGTCATTTCTGCCTACAACCTTGCCCACAACATTCCGTTCAGGGAAAAAAACACCTCTTGCATTACGCCGGTAGCGATGGTGCCCGATGAAGCCTTGCTTGCCAGCGGGAAAAAAGAAGTTAATCAGGCCGATTTTCTATTGAAAGAAAAGGAAATTACACTGCAAGTCAAATGATGACGAAGCCATTTTCTAGACGCGAATTTTTGCTGATGCTGCCGGTCGGAGCCTCGCTTTTTTATCCAAGCCCAGCGCAACCAGTTATTTCAAGCAACGGATATAATTGGATTACGTTTTACCAACGAGCCGGTAAAGTATGGGGCCAAGATTGGGATGCTTGTATCCAAGATTATGCGCGTTCAGGTTTGAAGGCTTTGGAGCCTTCCATCGGACATGTAGACGATTTAAATAAGTTAATTCCTGCCTTAAAAAAATACGATATTTCTCTGCCTTCCATTTATGTGGGCAGCATTTTACATGAACCCAAGGAAGCTGATTTATCGATCCAACGAATCTTAGCGATTGCAGACCGATTGCAATCGGAAGGGACCAAGATCTTCGTGACGAACCCAAGTCCATTAAAAAATGGAGCCCGTAAAAGTGATGCGGAACTTGCATGCCAAGTGGAAAAACTGAATATACTTGGAAGTCAATTAAAACAAAGAGGAATCACGCTAGCCTACCATACCCATGATGTGGAATTTCGGGAAAGTGCTCGGGAATTTCACTATGTTTTGCAACATACAAAACCCGAAAATCTGGCTTTTTGCATGGATGTCCATTGGGTGTATCGAGGTGCTGGAAACTCAGAACAAACGGTTTTTGATACATTAAAAACGTATGGAAATAGGATTGTGGCCTTGCATATTCGTCAGTCCCAAAATGGAATATGGACCGAAACCTTTTCTGGGAAAGGCGACATCGATTATGTTCGCTTTGCCAAAGAATTAAAAAAACAAAAAATAAAACCGCATTTAGTCATCGAGCAATGCCTCGAAGCTAAAACGGTGCAAACCATGGATGCTGCACAAGCGCATGCCATCGATTTAAAAATAGTCAAAGCATTATTTAATTAAAAAAGATTATGGCTAAAGTATGTATTTTAGGAGGGGGATTTATTGGCCGATTTTATGCAGAATCCCTTTGCGGCAGACGCGGAAAAGATATTGTGACCGTGGTTTATGCACGTAAAAAAGAAACGGCGATTCGCTTTGCGACGGACTATCAAGTCGCACACTTTACCACGGAAATGGAAGATGCCATCGCCCATGTAGAGACGGAATTTGTGGTCATCGCATTGCCAAATTACCTACATGAAGAAGCTGTGATGCTTTGTGTCAAACACAAAAAAGCGGTGCTATGCACCAAGCCATTAGGTCGGACTGCCGCGGAGGCATTGCGGATGACATTGGCCTGCGAGGAAGCGGGAGTTTTTGCCGGGTATTTAGAAGATCTTTGTTATACCCCCAAATTTTTAAAGTCGGTAAAAAGTGTGGAAGCGGGTTCGATAGGCCGAGTACTTTGGGCGAAGTCGAGGGAGACACATCCGGGTCCGCATTCCGATTGGTTTTGGGATATTGAAAAAGCAGGGGGTGGAGCTGTGTTGGATTTAGGCTGCCACTGCATAGAAATTGCGCGAAATTTTATCGGGAAAGATATTTTGCCTGTCGAGGTGATGTGCTGGGCCGACACCCAAGTGAAGCCGATCGACGCGGAGGATCATGCGATCGGATTAGTGAAATATGAGAATGGAGCGATAGGCCAATTTGAGGTTTCCTGGACTTTTCGTGGAGGCATGGATTTGAGAGATGAGGTCATGGGAACCGAGGGAACGATTTGGGTGAATTCATTTTTACGTACAGGTTTTGAAATGTTTACTACGGGTGCTGGTACGGATTATGTGGCCGAAAAGGCAGAATCGACAAGCGGTTGGCAATTTCCCGTGGGCGATGAAGCGCACGAATTAGGCTACCCGACCATGTTTAATGACATGTTTGATTCATTTGAAAAAGGAGTTCAACCGCGTGAAACTTTTTACGATGGTTATGTAGTGAACGCCATCGTCGATGCCGCTTACAAATCAGCCAAAACCAAATTATGGGAGCCGGTGAATTTACCGGTTTGGCGAGGTCAAACAGGCGTACAAAAACCGTCCGTATTCCAAGAATATGATGCGGAACATTGGTTTATCAAGGACGAAATTTTGCCCAATGGAGATAAAAAAGTGATTTTGAAGAATAAAATAACAGGGGAAATTTCTGAAAAAGAAACCTGGAAAAAATAAATTAAATGGGAGAAGTGTCGAGCTTCGCCCATCGTTTTATTTCTTAATGTAAGCGAGTAAATCAGCCATAGCTTTCAGATTGATGTTACCTTCTAAGCCATTAGGCATAGCTGAAACACGCACATCTCGCTTCGATTTAATTCGGGTCTTTTCGATATTTTGAATCGTCCCACCCATTAATTTTAAAGCAAGGGATTGATTGTTTTCTGAGGTTATAATTCCCGTTAATCGAGTTCCATCCGTCATCTCAAATTCCCATTGGCCATATTTATCGGCAATCGAATTATTCGGATTGATAATTTCAGTGACAATGGATAAGGCATTTCTGCTTTTTAACGTAGATAAATTAGGCCCAAACTCTACGCCTTTTACATCCTTAATGATGTGGCATGTGGTACAGTTCGCCTCAAAAACTTTCTTTCCGTTATCCACATTTCCGGCCATTTCCGCCGCCGGCAAATAGTTCTGTAAAATAGCCTTTCGGTCTTCTGCGATGGCCAAAACTTTTCTCGCAAAAGTGCGGACTCCCTTGTCGTAATAATTCATTAACTCGACAAACTGTGGCCAGGCTAAATCGGCTTTTGGAATGTTATTTTTTTCAACCTCCTTGAGCAAGGTGGTGATGTAGGTATCATTGAAAAGCATGTATTTAATCCATTCTTTTTTAGCCTTTGGGGCCATAGAAGAATACGCTCGATTGATTGCATTTAAATCGGCAGGCTTTAAAATTTTAGGCAAGGAAGTGATGGCGGCAACCTGTAAAT
>JABMMK010000288.1 GCA_013205605.1 Cytophagales bacterium
ATATTTAACGGCTAAGGTAATTTCTTTGAAGCTAGGCTCTCTCCCTAAAGCCTTCAAATATAAGGCTTTAACTAGAGATTCTCCAGTTTGATATTTTTGCGCCCAAATTTCTGCTCCCTTTCGCAAGGATAAATTGAATTTATTGCCATTGGTCAACTCCAATGCCTGAAGTAAATTGGCCTGCGAGATACGACTGGTGGACACATTTTCTCTATTGGGTCTGCCTAATGCTGTTAAAAAAGGATCGTTTTTAACTAAGGAAGCTCGGGCAAATGGAATATCATTTTTAATGTCGGCAGGCAACATTTTTTTAACTAGAGCTGAATCTGTGTAAAGAGGAAAGAAGGATTGGCTTACTGCATCTGCAAATTGTTCCGCTGTAATTCTACGTTTCATCATTCCTTTGAATACAAAGTTTGAAGCGGTCAGCATTTGTGATTCTTTAAGACCGATCGCTGGTGTTTGATAAGTTTTAGATATCAAAATTTGTCTCATTAATCGCTTCATGTCATAGCCATTGGCCGTAAAGTCAGAAGCTAACCAATCTAATAAATCTTGGCTCCAAGGTTCGTTGTCCATCATGTCAACTGGCTCCACAATTCCTCTACCCATTAATTGGGCCCACACGCGGTTAACCAAAGTTCTATATAAACGTCCATTTTTCTTTTGAACTAAAATATCGGCTAAAGACACTAAGCGCTCCGCGGTAATGTTGGTCTCTTTTATTTTCCCTAAAGAACTATACAATACCCCATATCCAGCCATGCGGCCTGTTGGCAAATCACAGCGGTGAATTTCTAAGGTTTTGCTTGAAAAGACATTGGCAAAAGCATAGGCGTCGTCCAACTTCCAATCGCTGATAAAACTATCATGGCAAGAAGTACATTTTAAGTTTAATCCTAGGAGTACTTGGGATACGTTTTGTGCCGCTTGCATTTCAGTACTTTGACTCGAATTAATGGTTCCTCTCCATTGGATTCCTCGTATAAAACCTTCGGATTCTTTGGTCGGACTGATTAATTCTTTAACAAAAATGTCGTACGGTTTATTGTTTTTTAATGACCCGTAAAGCCATTTGGTTATTCCAAATCGGCCATTCGTAATGTATCCAGTTCCTGAATAATCATTGCGAAGCGCATCATTCCAGAACGTCAACCAATGTTGGGCATACCCTTCATTGTTGGCTAAAAGCTTGTCAACTAACACCTCTCTTTTATTCGATCGAGTATCACTGACAAAAGCGTTGATACTTTCTGGGCTAGGTAATAAACCGGTAACATCTAAATAAACCCGTCGAATATACGTTTTGTCATCCACAGACTTTTGCCAAGAAATTTTATTTTTCTTGAAATAGTCATTGACAAATAAGTCAATCGGCTGATTTAATCCTGTTGCAACTTTGGGAAGAGTGGGCATCCGAGGCTCCAAAGCAGCCACCCGATACAAACTTTTTTCTGGACCTGTAGGCCAAGGAGCACCTTGTTGGATCCAATATTCCAACATAGCGACGTCCTCTTTGCTTAAGCGCTTGCCTTTGGTTGGCATCGCATCATCATGGCCAAAAGGAAGTTTAACACGGCGGATCATATCACTTTTTTCAGGATTTCCGGGAACTAAAATAGGCCCATCTTCTCCGCCTTTAAATATAAATTCTTTTTTGTCTAAGCGTAATCCCCCTTTGGTTTTGGTGGCATTATGGCAAGCATAACAGTTATGTGCCAATATCGTTCTAACGTTGATATTTAATTCTTGTAATTGGTTCGCGTTTAAAACCTCCGGTGCTTTAGTCGGTGCATCAGACGTATTCATGATTCGATCCTCAGAAGAACCTAAATCTTTGAAGCGGTCTACATTTTCAGCTAATTCTGATTTTTGATCTAAAGCTGTAGCTGAAGCTGTGGATTTTAAATCTGTATTAGGCCAAGGAGCCCCTTGCTTCACCCACACTTCTAATATTTCAATTTCTTTTTTAGTTAACCTTTTGCCTTTGGTGGGCATGGCATCATCATGGCTCGCAGGAAGTTTAATCCGGCGAATCATTTCACTCTTTTCAGGATGGCCAAGGACCAAGGCAGGACCTTCTTCCCCCCCTTTTAACATATATTCTAATGCATCTAAGCGTAATTTCCCTTTTGATTTTTTGATGCTATGGCAATCATAGCAGTGATTTGCTATGATATTTCTAGCCTCAATACCTAAGTCTTGTTTTTGATTTGGGTCTATTTTACCTTGTAGTTTCTCCACATGGAGTGAAGGATTTAAGGCAATTTTTTGAGTTTTTTCTTCTTTGCTTAGATCTAAATAATCTTCTCCGTGGGTCAACATAGCCCCATAGTGCCCCGCAAAACTTACTCCTAAAACAGTTAGAAATAAGAGTAATCGGTAGCTTTTTGTTTCTTTAGAGATGAATGCATATAGCGTTAATCCCGATAAAATAGCGGTTGCAATGCCAGACCATTGGTGTATGGTGATGGTATTTCCTGTGTAGTCGTCTTGATTGATTAAAATAAAACCTAGGCCAACGGCCAAAGCTGCGGTGCTTGTTCCCACCCATAATATGATGCCAATCGCTGAATGAAATAGATCTGATTTTTTTCTCCAAGCAATGCATTCAAGCAATAAGCCTACCCAGAGTAAACTGATGGGAAAATGAACGACTAAAGGATGTAGTCGACCTGAAATTTGCCAAAGCTCGTTAAGTAAATTATTTTGCACTGATACGTAATTATTTAATTAGGCTGTTAAAAACTTGCGATGCAAACCTATTCAGATTTACATCGCAAGTGAATGTTAAATATAATGAATTGAATAATTATAAATACCCTGGATTCTGAGTTAAATTTTTATTAATCAAAATCTGTGCTGCTGGAATCGGCAAATAATATTCAAAGTCAGAATACACATAATCTAGTGCATTGAATGCAATTCCACCTCTAACAACGGTTGGATTTACTTTTTCTCCTGCTCCGTGTACATTCATTAAGGCTGTCAATTGTGAAGGTGTATTTGTTCTTTGCAGATCAAACCAACGGTGGTTCTCAAAAGCAAGTTCAACACGTCTTTCTTTTAATACAGCTGTTCTGAAAGCGTCTTTAGATAAACCATCTAAGGCAGCTAAGCCGGCTCTTTTTCTTACTTGGTTTAAGTAATCATACGCCTCAGCATTAGGTCCCGAAGCCTCATTGATGGATTCTGCCAACATCAATAATACGTCAGAATACCTCAAAACAGGCCAGTTATTATCCGTACGACCCGTAATGGTGTGCGTATATTGGTATTTGCTTACATATGGGATATCTCTATAAACTCCATTTAAAGTATAGCCAAGTTGCAAAGAAATTGCTTTTCTCACATCACCCGCTTCATAGGCATTGATCATCTCACGCGTAGGAATATTTCTACCGCTTGGGGCTGTATTGGCGAATCCTGTTATGGCACCTAGTGAAAGTCTTGGAGCAAAAACATACATGAAGTTACTTTGCTCTCCCAAGTCATTTCCCCCTTGGTATTGAACCTCGAAAATAGACTCAACTCCGTTCTTTTTAGCCGGATCAAAATTGTCCTTATAGTTTGCATTCAAAGCATATCCTAAAGAAGTTACTTGCTTTAAAGTAGAGCTAGCTGCCGCATAATTTTTCTGCGTTAAGTAAACTTTTCCTAATAAACTTAGGGCAGCTCCTTGCGATGCACGACCTTTTAAAGCAGGCATAGCGGGAAGCAATTTTGATGCATCAGCTAAATCGGATAATATTTGCTTGTACACATCTGCTTGCGGAGATCTCTTTAAATCAAAGGCCTCATTTGGATTTGTTAACGTTTTGGTAGCCAAAACTACATCTCCAAAATAACGCACTAAATTAAAGTAGTGATAGGCGCGAATAAATTTGAATTCTCCTTCCAAAACTCCTTTAGCCGTCGCGTCAATTTTACTTGTAGCTAATTTTTCCAATGCATAATTGATGTTGTACATCGTAGAATAATGGTTATTCCATAATGCACCTATTTCTCCATTACCTTGATTCACTGTGGAATATTCAAAAGCTTCCCAACCAGCTGCACCCCCACGATTTAAAGGGTCAAAATCAAAGGTTGTATTATCCGACATTATTTCTTGTTGGATATAGGCAGAGTTGGTTATTCCCTGCAATTGACCATATACTCCATTCAAGGCTTGCTCGAATTGCGTCTGATTCTGATAGAACAAATCGCGACCTATTCTTGTAGGGTCGGTTGTTGTCAGAAAGTCCTCTTTACACGATATCTGTGTCAAGCAAAGGGACAAGATGATATAAAATGATATTTTTTTCATGTTTCGATTCATTATAAGTTTAATTTGATACCTACTGCTAATGTACGTGGAACTGGATATGACTCATCGTCATTATTCAATTCTGTACCTCCTCTTACTCCCGCATCTGGATTGTTTCCAGGGTAGTTCGTAAACAAGAATAGGTTATTAGCCGTAAAGAAAATTCGTGCATCACTGAATACCGATTTCAATTTAGGTAATGTATACCCTAATGTAACCGCTTTCAACCAGATGTAGCTAGCGTCATAAACATAACGCTCACTACTTTCACGCGACCACTTAAAGTAGTTGGTACCACCTTGAGAGTTCTTATCATTTGGATTGGATCCAGGATTAGCGGCGGAGCGCCAACGATCCTTCGCCTTGGTTAATACGTTGAACACACCATCCATATTCATGGTTGATGCTTCAATGTTACGGTAGATATCAAAATTTTGAGATCCAACAAATAACACATTTATGTCAAAATTACGGTAGTCCGCTGCAACAGTCCAGCCCCAAGTGAAGTCAGGATTTGGATTACCAATTTCAACCATGTCTTGCGTATCATAAGAAACAACGCCGTCACCATTGGTATCTGCAAACTTCATACCTCCAGGGATCACACCATCTTGCTTAGCCCAAGCGTCGATTTCTGCTTGCGTATTGAAAATACCCATTTTCTTATACCCATAAATCATACCGATCGGTCTGCCTACTTTCATTACGTTATATCCACCGTAGAAACTACCGTAATACAACATGTCATTGGCTCCTTTGATCGCTAAGATTGTACTTCTGTTCGCAGAAATGTTCAAATTAGTTCTGAAGTTTACAGGTCCAAGATTAGATCTATAATCAACACTTAATTCGATACCTTTATTTTCTACCTGACCAATGTTATCCAAACTGGTTGTAAAACCAGAAACGGCTGGGATCTGTACAGGAAGTAACATGTCATTGGTCAACTTTCTATAATACTCAAACGTGAAAGTTAATTTGTTATTAAACGTTGCTAAGTCCAAACCTAAATCTAATTGGTCTGATTTCTCCCATTTCAAAGAAGCATTTGCAAATGAACTTATCACCTTTCCAGCTGCAAATGAATTGTTTAAAATGTAGTTATTTATTCCAACGAAAGCTAAACTTGAGTAGTTACCGATGTTATTGTTACCCGTCACACCCCAGCTCGCACGCAATTTCATGTCATTGATAAATGGTAAATCTTTCATGAATGATTCTTCCGAAATTCTCCAGCCGATAGATGCTGCAGGGAAGTCTCCAAACTTATTGAATTCACCAAAACGTGAACTACCTTCTCTTCTAAAAGATGCTGACAATAAATATTTGTCTTTGTATGAGTAGTTGGCACGCGCAAAATAAGCCATTAAAGTCCAGCCATTCTCATATGAGTTAGATGACTTAATAGAAGCCGCACCCACATACCGAACTAAATCATCAGGGAATGTATTTCCTGCTGCATCTATTCCATATAAATTCTCTTCTTGAGCTGTGAAACCAAGCATGGCATCCAATTTTTGGTCTTCACCAATTTTAGGATTGTAAGTCAATAATTGGTCAAATGAATAGTTGAACAATCGGTCTGTGATATCTCTAGCTGTAGCAATCCTAGGTGGAGCACCCGCTGTACCAGATGCCACGGAGTTTCCGATGGTAGAAGGTACATATTCCTTAAATGCATTGTAGTTCAATTTGGCATTGGCTGAAGACTTAAACTTCAACGAAGGCAATATAGTGAACTCAGCAAAAGCATTCGCTAACACGTCGGCAATATTTCTCCTACGAGTAACATTTTGAAGCAAAAATAAAGGATTTGGGAAACCAAAAGCTCCGTCAACTCCACCGATATAAGGCCTCATAGATCCGTCAGCGTTATAGATAGGTTCACGTGGATCCATTAAAAGAGCTCCACCCACTAATGCACTTCGTCCGTCCGTATTGGCAATGTTTTGCTTTGTAATACTTCCATTTACATTTACACCTACATTTAAGAACTTATTAATCTGACCTCCTATGTTACTACGAATAGATACTCGCTCATAATCTGTATTGACAATAGATCCTGCTTCTTTGTAGTAACCTACTGAAAACATCGATTTCACAGGTCCTTTACCTGATGTAATAGTTAAATTGGCATCCGTATACGGAGCATTATTATTTAGTATCGCACCAAACCAATCCGTTGAAAATTTAGTTTGCTCTGGATAACGATAGCCTAATGGCACATCTAGAAGCGTTGGTTCTTTTTGCTTGAAATACCTAAAATTATCTTCAAATACCTCTTTTTTGAACTGCGCAAATTCAACTCCATTTAATACAGGAGTCTTGCGTGATTCTGGAATATTTTGAATACCATAATCTAAGGTAAAGTTGATGTTAACTTTACCATCTTTAGCATTTTTGGTATTAATTAAAACCACACCATTTGATCCTCTAGCACCGTAAATCGCAGTAGAAGCCGCATCCTTTAAGATGGAAATGCTTTCAATATCATTTGGGTTAAAGTTTTGACCTACCGAGGTACCCACGACAAAACCGTCGATTACATACAATGGATCACTACCAGCTCCCAAAGAACCGATTCCACGTACACGAACCTCAAACAATCCACCAGGTGTACCACTTTTTTGCTTCACAGTAACACCTGCTGCACGTCCTTGTAGCATTTGGTTTAAATTGTTCGCTGGTTGCTCACCGATATCCTTCATCCCAATCACCGAAATGGCTGAGGTAATATCTTGCTTTCTTTGAGAACCATAACCCACGACAACCACTTCAGAAAGCTCTTTCAAGTTATCTTCTAATGTTACGTCAATGATGGCACGGTTTCTAACCGTTTCAGATTTACTAGTCATCCCTACAGATGAGAAAACAAGGACTGAATTTGCCCCTGAACCTACTTTGATGGTATAATTACCATCAGCACTTGTTACGCTACCATTGCTGGTACCTTTTTCCGTTACGGAAACACCAGGAATTCCTGTCCCGTCAGATGAGCTAACTTTTCCTTTCACTTGCAGACTTTGCGCAAATCCCTGGAAAATCAATAGCATCATGAATAATGTTAATTGAATTTTTTTCATAGAAATGATTTTAGGTAAATTAAGTTTAATACAATGCCTAAAAATATATTTTATTATTTTGCGAACTATCCTTATAGCCCTAAGGATAGTTTAATATTGTACCAAAAAAATACAATAAATTAGGCCTTTATTTGATTATTTCAAAGTATTTATAAAAAAGGCTAATGACTTGCTTTCAAAAAAAGTATGAATTTTATAACATTTTTTGTAGGCATGTTCATAAAATTGATTTATGATTTGTTACAAAAAAATCCACCACTCTAATTAAGAATGATGGATTTTCAAAATTGTATTAGCATGTAGTATTAGAAGCCTAATCCTGTTGTTTTTGTTTTTACTCGTAGTAAATTCATATCTGCAGTGATAAATAAGGTCATCCCATCTTCTCCGAAGGCACAGTTGGCCGTCGCCGACCCCGCCTCAATTCTACCCAACAATTTTCCTTCAGGGCTGATGATTAAAACTCCACCAGGACCAGTCGCCCATAAATTACCTTCTTTATCCACTTTGAATCCATCAGGAGCTCCTTTCCAGCCTTTTTTGGCTAATGGGCCTGCATCATAAAATACTTTACCCGTTGCTAAATTTCCATCAGGATTTACGGGATAGGCCATCCAAATTAACCCTTTCATGTCGGACTGCCCCACATACAAGATTTTCTCATCCGGGCTAAAAGCCAAACCGTTTGGACGTGCAAGGTCCTTTGCTTGTAATGTTAATTTACCTTGGGTATCGATCCGATAAACGCCTTGAAAAGCTATTTCTTTAGCGGGTTCATCTTTGCCACGACCGGGCAATCCATAAGGAGGATCCGTGAAATAATAATCTCCAGAGCTTTTTTGAACTATATCATTGGGGCTATTTAATTTTTTTCCTTCAAATAAATGAGCCAATGTTTTTTTCTTATCAGGTTTATTTAATGGCATTTCTGCAATTCTGCGATCACCATGTTCGCAAGAAACTAGATTGCCTTTTTTGTTGATAATTAATCCATTAGAACCTGGTTCTTCTGAATAGGTACCCGTTCCGGTATATCCTGAAGGCCTTAAGAATTCTTCAATTCCTTTGGCCGCTGACCATTTGTGAATGACATTTTCAGGCACGTCGGAGAATAATAAATACCCTCCTTTTTTTACCCAAACAGGTCCTTCGGACCAAGTATACCCTGTGCCTAAGATCTCTATTTTAGACGTTGTGTCTAATAAATGATCTAAACCTGGATCCAAGCGGTGAATTTTACCGATGGTCGGAAAGCTAGATTGCTGAGCTGTTGCCATATTTCCTAAAATACCTACCAGCAAGCTGGTCATTGCGATTAATTTTTTCATACCAATAAAAAAAAAATGCGGACATTAAGCCCGCATTTTAAAATTTTATAAATGTTTCTTTTTCATTTCCTTCACGGCAAAGTCAGCTGCCCTGGCGGTTAAGGCCATGTAAGTCAGCGACGGATTTACGCAAGAAGTAGAAGTCATACAAGCACCATCCGTAACAAAAACATTTTTACACGCATGGACTTGGTTGTTGCCATTTAATACGGACGTTTTTGGATCACGGCCCATACGAGCAGTTCCCATTTCATGGATGGCCATCCCTGGATAGGATCCATTGTCAAATGCCTTCACATTTTTCAAACCTGCGGCTTCTAACATTTCGCCGGCATCATTCATGATGTCTTTACGCATTTTCCGCTCATTTTCCTTGAACTCCGCGTCAAACACCACCACTGGCATTCCCCACTTATCCTTCGTCATAGCATCTAAATACATTTTATTTTCATGGTAAGGCAATGTCTCGCCAAATCCACTTAAAGCCATACCCCATGGTCCTGGATGTGTCAGTGATTCTTTGTAATCTGCGCCGAAGCTCAAATCACCTATTCCTCTGTTCCAACCCGAACGTGATCCGCTTCCTTGGAATCCAAATCCACGTACATAATCACGCTTGTCATTTCCGATGTTTCTATAACGTGGAATGTAAATACCGTTAGGCCTGCGACCGATGTAATATTTATCTTCATCACCTTCCCATGTGCCTGTGGCGCCAATTTTGAAATGATGATCCATTAAATTATGTCCTAATTCTCCTGAGTCATTTCCGAAACCATTTTGGAAACGATTCGATTTTGAATTCAAC
>JABMMK010000289.1 GCA_013205605.1 Cytophagales bacterium
GCTGTTGGGGTGAGTTACCTGTTTTTTGGGTAGTTTTTATTGAAGCGGAACCGACAAAGTGAAATTTCCCCCTACTAAATCTTTTTTCCAAGAACCCATATCAGCACCTATGTTGGCCGATAAAAATGCGTCTTGTCCAAAGACAAAAATTTGGCGTTCCCACTGAAGTCCTAAGGCAATTTGCTTTTTAACAGGGATGTATTCCGAACCATATCCGCCAATTGCATTACTAAGGCTGCCCCTAAGAATGAGGCGATTTTCTCCAATCTTGGCTTCGGCTCCAATATAAAATGTTTCTACCCGGTTATTATCATAATAGATGTCCTTGCCTGAATTCAAATCTGTTTCTGCGTCTAGCGTCATTAATGGGGAACCCAAGCCTCGGCCTAAATAAGTCCAGCCCTCCCGGTAAACCCCATTGTTTAAGTAATTATCTTGGCCTCGTAAAAAACCTACCGTATTACCTGATCCCCCTGCGCCACCTTGAGAAGTCGTATTAAAATACTCAAAAACCAATTTTAATAATCCTTGCTTTCTTTTCGTCGAAATGGCCATTCCGTGTAATCCATCCGTAATATTGTTGCCGTAAAACAAAGACCCGTCTTCATAAATACTTTGTCGATAAAAAAACACTTTCCCAAATTTGCTATCAATCTCCATCCCCACATCCACCGTACCCAAATGATTGCCTAGTCGATTATATGCATCATTCATGCCATATTGCGCCGTATCTCCCCCAGCCGCCGCCATAGATTGACCCGTAATCACATACAGATAATCTTTCAAACTAGAGGCCACCTTGCCATTGTGGGCCAACTGGTTCGTTGGGTCTGGATATTTCAACGTCCCCCCCCACTGAACTTGGTGATTAAAGCCTCCATAAAACTTAAACAATGAATTTGGCTTGCCCAATCGGCCATAAAATGATTTTTGATGTAAAAAAATATGATCGACATCGGAGCGTTTATTGTCAAATAAGCCGTGAACAAAGTTGCCCTTAAAACCCAGATAGCCTCCTAAAAAATCAGGATGCCAATATTCATTCACCACGATTTCAACCTTAGGCATAGGCAAAGCATTGCCAGATAGGATATATGAACCTGAACTAAGCGTTGAATCAGCTAGCCCCTGAATATACTTTTTCCGGCCAGCAGAAATTTCAAATATCCCCCATTTACCCTTCAAATACGCTTCTTGAACTAACAAATCAGACTTAGTATCCCCTAAATTTAATCTGGCAGATACCCCGTAGCCCCAATCCATCTTTTTCCCTTTTCGATAGCCAACGGATGCTGCTGCCCCAACTTGTACGTAATTCTCTTCCGTAGGAACAGCGCCAAATTGATTCGCCCGAAGCCAAAAAGGAGTGTAATTACTTGATGAAA
Source organism: Cytophagales bacterium (assembly GCA_013205605.1). GTDB lineage: Bacteria > Bacteroidota > Bacteroidia > Cytophagales > Spirosomataceae > Aquirufa. The sequence continues at coordinate 1,386 of JABMMK010000289.1, forward strand.
ATCCGCCCCCAAAAGAAAAAGTCGGAGTAGCTGTTCTTTGCCCCAAAGATGAAAAATAACAAACAAGAAGTGAAGCAAACATCGCCAACCTCATCAATCCTAAACCTTTTGCATTAAAAAACATACCCTTTTTAATTAATAAATCTAATTTATAAAAATTATCAATGGCTTAAATTAGCCACCAACTCAAATCCCAAACTATCCATACGCAAGCGCACCTCGTTCTTATTTTTTAATCCCACAACTTCAGCCGTCTGACCTTTAAGTGGGCCGGTGTCTATCGTAATAAAATCCCCCACTTTCACCGCGGTGTTTCCGACCACAGAAACCTCCATATGATCCGATAAAAATTGTTGGATCGCTAAAATTTCCGCATCCTGCACCACCGCTGGTTTGTGTAACCAATACACAAAATTAACCACGCCAAACGTTTTTCTTACGATTGCACCCTGCGTGACCATGTCAATATTAACAAAAACATAGGAACGAAATAATACCTCCTCCACAATCTTTTTTCGGTCCGACCACTGTTTTTTGCGTTTGGTCACAGGGCAATAACACTCAACATCCGCCTCCTTTAAACGTAAAGAAACCTTTTTCTCCATCCGAGATTTTGTATATATCGCATACCAAGCCATCTAGTCTAATTTATAACCTTGCGTCTACCAAAGTTCTGTCCAATACTGATTTAATATCAAAAATAATTCCGTTTTCGGCCTTCAGGCTCGCATAGGGTAAATTTAAAAACTCCTGGTGCGCCACCGTCAACACAATCGCATCATAATTGGCCCCCAATTCAGCAACCAAATCAATGCCATGCTCTTTTTTCACTTCGGCTTTATTGGCCCACGGATCATAAACATCCACTTCCATTCCAAAATCGCTCAACTCGCGATAAATATCAACTACCCGCGAATTCCGAATATCGGGACAGTTTTCTTTAAAGGTAATGCCCAACATCAAGGTCTTCGCTCCCCCTATTTTTTTGCCTTTTTGAATTAATAATTTGACCAATTTATTCGCCACAAAATGCCCCATGTTGTCATTTACCCTTCGGCCCGACAATATAACCTGTGGATAATAACCCAAACTTTCCGATTTATGAAGCAAATAATACGGGTCAACACCAATGCAATGTCCACCCACCAAACCCGGTTTAAAATTTAAAAAATTCCACTTGGTCCCCGCCGCCTCTAATACCTCTGAGGTATCTATTCCCATGCGATCAAATATCAAGGCCAACTCATTCACAAAGGAAATATTGACATCGCGCTGTGCATTTTCAATCGCCTTGCTCGCTTCAGCCACTTTGATGGATGAAGCCTTATGTGTTCCTGCGACAATAATCGATCGATATAATTGGTCCACCCATTCCGCAATTTCAGGCGTAGATCCCGAAGTTACTTTTTTGATTTTCGTTAATGTATTTACCTTGTCGCCCGGATTAATCCGCTCCGGCGAATAGCCACAAAAGAAATCTTCGTTAAATGTTAATCCCGAACGCTTCTCTAGCACCGGAACACAGTCTTCCTCGGTACAACCGGGGTAGACCGTTGATTCGTAAATGACCACATCCCCCTTTTTCAGCACATGTCCTATCATCTCAGAAGCCTTTAACAATGGCCCTAAATCTGGTTTTTTGAAATGGTCAATGGGCGTGGGAACGGTCACAATGAATGTATTGCAACCCGCTAAATCATTTAATTCAGATGAAAATTTTAACTGAGACGAAGCTTTTAATTGGGCATCACTCACCTCCTGTGTACGATCGTATCCCCGATTTAACTCCGAAATGCGCGTTGCGTCGATATCAAAACCTAGCGTAGGATATTGTTTTCCAAATTCCACTGCCAACGGAAAGCCCACATAGCCCAAACCTATAATCGCAATGGATGGATTCATCTCTATTTCGTAAATAATTTGACGTCCGAAGCCATCATGTCTTTCACTAA
>JABMMK010000290.1 GCA_013205605.1 Cytophagales bacterium
AACCTACTGTGGTTGCTGCCGATGTGATCGTGATTCCACGCTCCAGCTCTTGCTCCATCCAGTCCATGGTAGCCGCTCCATCATGTACCTCACCTATTTTGTGAGAAACCCCAGCATAATAGAGAATACGTTCTGTTGTGGTGGTTTTACCAGCATCAATGTGCGCAGCAATACCAATGTTTCTAGTAAATCTTAAATCGCGTGCCATTTTTAAATTTAATTATGAAATGTTTTTTTTAACTCTATTTTTAAATGATCAAGTACTTGGACAACAAAACAATATGTTTTCGTTTTAGTACTGATTTAGGGGTGCAAAATTACTGAAACTTATATTAAATACAAAAGTTTTTCTAGATGTTTAAGAGCTTTTTACAATTAGTTTATCCTAGGCTCTGCGGAGCATGCCAATTTCCACTTTTAGCATCGGAAGATTTTATCTGCACGGGCTGTCGATTCGACTTGCCTAAGCCGGGTTTATTTATACCGACACCCAATTGGATTACTGCAAAATTTGACGGATTATTTAATTTTACAGATGCCAACGCTTTTTTTTTATTTGCTGAGGGAAGTCGAGTTCAGCACCTTATGCATGAGGTTAAATACAAAGGGCATGCTGATTTAGGGGAGTTTTTGGGTTTTTGGTGTGGCAAGGAATTACAAAAAGCCCATTCATTTATTTTTTATGATGCGATGATCCCTATTCCTCTTTTTGCTAAAAAACTAAGCGAAAGAGGATATAACCAAGCAGCATGCTTGACCAAAGGAATCCAACAAGCCACCGGATTGCCAAGTCTTGAACAAGTCTTAATTCGTAAAATTCAGCGTAAATCTTTGGTTGGCCAAAATAGAGTTCAGCGATATGAATCTCTGTCAGATGCTTTTATGGTCGAAAATGAGGGGCTTATTAAGGACAAACACATTTTAGTCGTAGATGACACCTTAACTACAGGGGCTACTTTTTTAGCGGCCGCCGAAAAACTAAAAGCCGCCGGGGCAAGAGAAATTTCTTTTCTCGCACTGGCGGCTTTAAAATAATTTTTTATTTATTTAATCCAGCTGATATCATGGCGCAACGGAAACCGATGGTCGCCGTAGCAGAATCCTGATCCAAGAATCTACGAGAGCCTGGTGCTAACCAATAAGATATGTCAGCCCAAGAACCTCCTTTGTAAACTCTGGATTTATTGTCAATTAATGAATTATTGTTTTTGCTATCGTAACGGGATGCTTTGTCCAATTTATCGTTTCTGCGCACAGGATTTAAGTCATTGAAATCTTGAAACGATAAAGGACGATATAAATCCATCACCCACTCATTGACATTTCCCGCCATCTGATATAAACCGAAATCGTTCGGAGCATATTTGTAAATTTCAGCGGTAATGATTGCGCCGTCATTTGATTTACCTGCAATACCTGCATAATCGCCTCGTCCACGTTTGAAATTGGCCAGCATCGTTCCTCTGCTTTTTCCGCTAGATTCTCTTAATGATGGACCATCCCAAGGATAAATTCGTTGGTTTGCTTGGTTTTCATCTTGTTGTTGGGTCCCAATCATCGCCTTCGCTGCATATTCCCACTCCGCTTCAGTAGGTAGTCGGTAAGAGGGTAAAATACGTCCTGATTCTATACTTACTCTGGCTGGCGCATTGGCTCTAGTCGCAGCTGAAGCTGTTGCCGCACCCGTCTTAGTCGCTTTCGGAGCTTTTGTTTTGGCATTTCCTCCAGCTAAATTTTGATTCACCACAGCCGTTCTCCACAAAGAATAATCGTTCGCTTGAGTCCAAGAAATTCCAACGGCCGGATACATTCTAAATCCTGGGAATCTTAAATATTGCTCAACATAAGGATCATTAAAGGCTAAATCATTTCGCCAAACAGTCGTGTCTGGCAAGGAAGCCTCATAAAAATCTAAGGTTGAATCCTTTTGAACGGAATATAAATATTCTAAATAATGCACATTCGCGATTTCCGTTTCATCCATGTAAAACGATTGTACAGAAACCGTACGTTCGATGTTATCATGTGTTCCCATCACATCTTCTTCAATGGATCCCATGGTAAATCGGCCTCCCTCAATAAAGACTAAGTTAGGCCCAATGAGCTGTCCAGTGAATTTTTTGTCAACCTGAAATCCTGATTTTTGATTATATGCAAGACCAGTTACGGAAGATGAACTTCCGACATTGACACTATTAGGTTTGCCGCCTAGACTTCCACCTAATTTACTTCCAATGCCGCTTGGGCAGGATGTCATTAACACCGCGATGCCGCAAAGGCCCAAAACAAATTTTAATTTAGCAATCATCTATATGTTCTTTTCTACAGAATTTGAAAAACAAAGGTATGAAATTCAAGCAATTTGCTCAAAATTAACCTAAAATATCTATCAAAATACTATTTAAATCTTTTATTGTACTTACTTTTTGTACTTGGAGGATCAATTTCCCCCCTTTTTCACGTAGTTGACAGCTTCCTTTTTTGGTATTTACAAACTGAATAACCTGACCTATTATGTTTGTCCCGGTATTTGGCTGCGCCTCCATAGAAACGAAATACAATTTCAAAATATTGCCCTTCAACGTAATTTTTTCTATTCCGAGTGCCTGCGCTTTCCAACGGCAAGCCACTAATTCGTACATATCCCGTACTTCTGTTGGCCATTCGCCAAATCGATCTTTCACCTCAGCCATAAATTCATCCAACTCTTTTTCGTTCTCGATCTCGTCTAGTCGGGTATATAACGCTAATCGTTCTGAAATACTGCTCACATAATCTTCTGGAATCAGAACTCTTAAATCCGTTTCGATTTGGCAATCTACTTTTAGGGCCTCGGCCACCACCCCTAAATCTGTCTCAAATAAAGATTTGAATTCATTTTCTTTTAACTCTTGGACTGCCTCATCTAGTATTTTATGGTACATGTCATAACCTAAATCATTAATGAATCCACTTTGTTCTCCTCCCAATAAATTTCCGGCCCCTCGGATGTCTAAATCACGCATGGCCACTTTGATGCCGTCTCCCAAATCCGCAAATTCTTCTAAGGCACTTAATCTTTTTCTAGCATCGCTCGTTAAGGAGGCTAAAGATGGAGTGGCTAAAAAGCAATAGGCTTTTTTATTCGACCTGCCTACACGGCCACGCATTTGGTGTAAATCGGAAAGACCAAAATGGTTTGCATTCAAGATATAAATGGTGTTGGCATTTGGAATATCTAAACCGGATTCGATGATATTGGTGGCGACTAACACATCGAAATGGCCTTCAATAAACCCGAGCATCATTTTTTCTAATTTATCGCCATCCATCTGTCCATGCGCCACACCTATTTTAGCATCGGGCACTAAACGCAAAATCCGGTTGGCCGTACTCTCCAAATCACTGATTTTATTATGTACGACAAAAACTTGCCCTCCGCGAGCTAATTCACTACGCACACCATCCCTTAAAATTTCATCGGTCATGACCACTAATTTGGTCTCCACCGGTTGGCGATTCGGTGGGGGAGTGGCAATAATGGATAAATCACGCGCACCCATCAGCGAGAAATGCAGGGTCCTAGGAATGGGGGTAGCCGTTAACGTTAAAACATCTACATCCACGCGCATTTCTTTTAACCGGTCTTTGACCTTAACTCCAAATTTTTGTTCTTCGTCTATGATCATCAAACCTAGGTTTTTGAACACCACATCTTTATTGACCAGTCGGTGCGTGCCAATCAGTATATCGGTTTCGCCGGTGGCCACTCGCGCAAGTGTTTCATTAATCTGTTTACTCGATTTGAAGCGATTAATGTACTCCACTTTGCAAGGGAAAGCAGCTAATCGTTCATGAAAAGTTCTAAAATGCTGCATGGCCAAAATAGTGGTTGGCACTAGCACAGCCACTTGTCTCGAATCGGCAACGGCTTTAAATGCCGCTCTGATCGCTATTTCAGTTTTGCCAAAACCCACATCCCCACAGACCAAACGGTCCATCGGATGGGGCTTTTCCATATCCATTTTTACATCGGCCGTGGCTTTTGCTTGGTCTGGTGTGTCCTCATAAATAAAGGAAGATTCCAATTCCGCTTGTAAATAGGTATCAGCTGAAAAGGCAAATCCCCTGGCGGTTTTTCTTTTGGCATAGAGCGCAATTAATTCTTTTGCGATGTCTTTTACTTGCCTTTTTACCTTTGATTTTTTATTGTCCCATTCGGGCGAACCCAGTTTGGACATGTTTGGCGGCGCTCCGTCTTTGCCTGAATATTTTGAAATCTTATGCAAGGAATGAATGGAAACCGACAAAACATCGTCATCTCGATAGATTAGCCGGATCACTTCTTGTTCGCCGTTCGAGGTGTCGATGATGTTCAAACCCGCGAAACGACCGATCCCATAATCGACGTGGGTCACAAAGTCACCCACTTGTAAACTTCTTAATTCTTTTAAGGTGAGGGTTTTATTTTTTGAGAATTTATTTTTCTCTTTAAATCGGTTGTATCGATCAAAAAGTTGGTGGTCCGGATAAAAAGCAATTTTTGTTTGCTCATCTATAAACCCTTCTCTAAGCGTTATTTGAATTGTTTTGAACTGAATTGTCGAATTTATTTCATTGAAAATAACCTCCAAACGTTCGAGTTGGCGCGCAGATTCCGAACAAATAATATTTTGAAAGCCCAAACTTTGATTTTCTAAAAACGCAGCGGCCAGACGTTCAAAATCCTTTTGGAAGGCACCGGGATTTTTGGAAGGGTATTGGATGAGCGTGGCACCTTTGAAAAAGGCGCGCTTCCCAAACTCCACCAGCGTAAATCCACTCAATGATTTTTTTACGTCTTTTTTTGTTTCCCAGCGTTCGCTTGGATCGCTAATAATTTGAATATTTCCGCCGCCTGAGGATTTTATTCGTTCAAAATCGGCAGTAGCCTTTTCAAAATTGGTTTCAATAATTTCCAATAATGTGCCTGGGTCTTTAATCCAAACTTTCGTTTTTTCAGGCAAAAAAGAGAAAAATGTTTCTCTGGTTTCTTGCACTAATTTCGTTTGCACGTCTGGAATCAGGTGCATGGCTGAAACCGATTGGATAGACAGTTGGGTTTCTGGATGAAAGGTTCGAATGCTTTCAACCTCATTGCCTGAAAAATCAAGCCGATAAGGAAATTCGGCAGCATAGGAAAATACATCTAAAATTCCTCCACGCACGGAATATTGACCGGCCTCATAGACAAAATCGGTTCGCTCAAAATCATATTCATTGAGCGTCTCGGCTACAAAAGTGGGGTCAATTTTATCTCCAACGCGTATAGAAAGGGTATTTTTTACCAGCGATTTTCGATTAATTACTTTATCTGTTAGCGCCTCAGGATAGGTGACTAAGACTAGTATTTGCTCATGGTAATTGCTCAATGTATTCAGCACTTCCGCCCGCATAAGCACATTGGCATTATCTACTTCCTCCCACTCATAGGGTTTTTTATGCGACATGGGAAAAAGCATGACAACAGTATCGCCTAAGAGTGATTGCAGGTCGTTCAACACATATTGAGCTTCCTCTTTTTCTTCACAAACGAGTAGAAATGGATTTTTTTCTTGACTTAATGCGGCGATTAAAACGGTGTCTAGCGCTCCGCATAGCCCTTTTACATAAAATAAACTCCCTTTATTTGCAATAGTAATTTGCTGGGAAATTGTTTGCACAATCCCGTCATACTTATATAATTGGAGGAAATCTTTAACAATCATAATATCCCTACATCGGGTAAAAAATTTAAAATTGGGTTTGCAAAGGTAGAAAATTTTATATCTTTGTGCATCCACAAAAAGGGGTGCCTTGAAAAATAGGCTGAGATTATACCCATTGAACCTGATACGGATAATGCCGTCGAAGGGATTTTGTCGAGTTTTTAGCGCTGAAAACTCAAAAAAATCAAAAAATTAGGGTTATTGTTAAATCATACAGGATTTGACTCCTTTACCTGTTATTAAAATTTTCAAACATGAAAAAGTTAATGACATTATTTATTTTGTTTGTTTCTGTTCAGTCCATTTTTGCTCAAAAAATGCGCGGGCAGGTGCTAGATCAAGAATCGAAATTACCTTTATGGGGCGCTTCTGTTTCTTACGTAGGAAGTCCCAATGGAACGATAACGGATGCCAATGGATATTTTTCCATTCGTTTGCTTTCTCAAAAAAACACCCTGAAAATTAGTTTTGTTGGCTATGAGCCGGTCGAGATGTTAGCTGAAAAAGCAAATCGTGTCGAATTAAAACGCTCCAGTTTTTTACAAGATGAAGTGACGGTCAAGGCCTTGCGCGCGGATGAAAATTCGGCGATGGCCTTTTCAAATGTTTCGGCAGCGGAACTAGGCAAAAATAACCTGGGCCAAGATATGCCCAATTTGCTAAATTTTACTCCATCAGTGGTGACTACTTCCGATGCGGGTGCGGGAATTGGTTATACCGGAATTAGAATTCGAGGCTCAGACGCGACGAGGGTTAATGTGACGATCAATGGCATTCCTGTCAATGATTCTGAATCTCAAGGAACCTATTGGGTCAATATGCCCGATTTTGCGAGCTCAGTTAATTCTGTTCAAATACAAAGGGGTGTAGGTACGTCGACGAACGGTGCCGGTGCTTTTGGTGGATCGGTCAACATGCAAACAAATCATTTTGAGGAGAAATCCTATGCAGAAATAAATACTTCTGGGGGATCTTTTGGAACGCTTAAGACAACACTGAAATTAGGGTCGGGGTTGTTGGGTGGCAAATTTACGGTGGATGGACGTTTGTCAAGAATCGTTTCGGATGGCTACATCGACCGCGCATCCTCTAATCTTCAATCCGCTTATCTGTCTGCTGCTTATTTTGGCAAAAAAAGCTTTGTGCGGGTCAATTATTTTCTTGGCAAAGAGAAGACTTTTCAGTCTTGGTATGGGACTCCAGAATCTCGCGTGAGTGGTTCTAAAACCGAGATGCAGGCTTATATTGAACGCAATTATTTGTCGAACGCGGAGGCCGAAAACTTGTTGAAATCTGGCCGGACTTATAATTATTATACCTATGCAAACCAAACGGATAATTATGCTCAGGATCATGTGCAATTGTTGACAAATCATCGAATTTCCGCTGCCTGGAATTTAGATTTAAATGCTCATTATACTTATGGAAGGGGTTATTACGAAGAATTCAAGCCTGAAGCCGCTTTAGAAAATTATGGAATAAATTCAAAAATTAGCACCGATTTGGTTCGCCAAAAATGGTTAGATAATGACTTTTATGGATCGACTTTTTCGTTGCAGTATGAAGGATCTACCAAGATTAAATTCAATTTTGGGGGTGCTTGGAATCGATATGTAGGGAGACATTATGGACTCATTTTGGAGGGGAAATTCTTGCCTGTTTCATACAAAGGCTATGAGTGGTATCGGAGTAGGTCCCAAAAAACGGATTTGAATTTCTATGCAAAAGCTAATTTGGTTTTAGCTGATCGTTGGAATGCATACCTTGATTTACAATACCGAACGGTGGGACATACGATGTTGGGCACGGCAGATAAGTTTTTGACATTGGCCAATCAAAACAGCTATCAATTTTTTAACCCCAAAGCGGGTTTGACCCATCAGATTTCAGATGAATCAAAAATTTATTCTTCGATTTCTATGGGCAGCAGGGAACCTAGTCGGCAAGATTTTGTAGACAATCCAAATTCCGCACCCCGACCCGAATACCTTCAGGATTATGAGCTAGGTTATCAGCGTGCTGGGAAAAAATATGCCTTGCAATTGAACGGCTATTTCATGAAATATAAGGATCAATTGGTCCTTACCGGCGCCCTAAATAATGTAGGCGAGGCGATACGAACCAATGCTACAGACAGTTACCGATTGGGTCTAGAGGCTTCTTTGAATTATCAAATTTTGCCTTATCTCCTTTGGTCGGGAAATGTAACGTTGAGCCAAAATAAAATACAGAATTTCAATGAGAAGTTGACCGATTACGAAAACTACACCGAGAAAATCATCCCACACGGCACAACGGATATAGCGTATTCTCCCAATGTAATCGCCGGGAATACGATTACCTATAAAATAGGAGCTTTTGAGGGAGCGCTTTTGTCTAAATATGTAGGCAAGCAATATTTAGATAATACGTCAACGGAAAAGCGATCATTGGCTGCTTATGTCACTCAAGATTTGAGGTTTAGCTATGTGTTTTCTACACACATCAGCGCTACTTTATTGCTGAACAATGTGTTGAATTCAATGTACTCGTCTAATGGATATACCTATAGTTACCTCTATGCAGGAGAATTAACGACGGAAAATTTCCAATATCCTCAGGCGGGGTTCAACTTTTTATTGGGACTCAATATTCGACTGTAGGAATTTAAAAAATGATCAATTTACTGGATAAAAAATATTCTCGACTTGCAAATGTTATCTAATTAGCTAACTTTGTGTTTAATAAATTAGCTATGAGTCAGGCGTTTTTAAGGGAAGTTTTTTATTATAACGACTACTATCTGAAATTCTTTAAAACCTTAAATCCTGATACA
>JABMMK010000291.1 GCA_013205605.1 Cytophagales bacterium
ATCCAAAAACCCAGTTTGTTATCGACGCTCTTTTTGGTTTTTATGAGGGTGATTTGTAGGTCAACTTTCCCTTCGGGTAGATCAATAACTTGTGTTTTGCGTCGGTTGTTTTCTTCGTTTTCCTCCTTAAATATTTCCTTGCCATTGATTGAAATCCAATGTTTGCCCGCAATTTCAAATTCGATTTGATGCTTGCCTGCTTTCGGTATAGTTAAACTTGTTTTAAATATTTCGGCATAATGAAAAGGCTTGGCACTTACATCCCAAGTTAATTTTTCGGTAAACCCGCTAGCGTCTGGTTTTTTGGTGATAAACTCTTGGATGGATTTAAAATTGCCATAATAAACTTGGTAGTTGATGGGTGCCATCACTGCCTCAGATGAACCTAAATCTGTCACCGTTAAATTTCTAAAAGCCACCGCACCATGGTCACCTTGAATCATGAAGGGTCCTTTTGCCACCTCTGTTTCTGAAATAGGACCTCCTGTTGGCCCTGTCAATTCCACATTTTCATGAATGATCACGCCATTTAATTTGACCGAAATTACTTTGGCATTTGCGATTTTTTTTCCTTGCGCATCGAAGCGTGGCGCTTGGAAGGAAACTTCCATTTTTTGCCAAAGTCCAGGCGCGAGGCATGCGTTGACTCTTGGGGCATGTCCTTCGTATAAATATTCCTTAGGATTAAATTTTCTGCGTTTGTAAATACCTCCACAATCTCCTGTATTTGGGGTTTTTACCCCCCAGGAATCCATTAATTGAAGTTCATATCGACCTTGAAGGTAAAAGCCTGAGTTGGAATGAGTCGCCATCATGAACTCGAAAGTAGCGTCAAAATCCCCGTATTCTTTGTTGGAGACCAAATTTGACCTATTTTCTTTATTGGGTAAATTGACTAATATGCCAGTGCCTGACTGAGCGCTTAGGACTTCGGGTTTGTTGAGGTCGGCTTGCGCATCGGATGCGATTTGCCAATTGCTTTTTCCTGTGTTCTTCCAAAAAGAGAGGTCTGAAAATGAAATGGTACTTTGTGCATGAATGGCAAAAGGGAGTAAGAGGACAAGGGTCCACCGTAATTTTTTCATGGAGTAAATGGAGTAGTTTAAATTAATTTTTAAAGATACCTTAAATTTTATAAAATATAAATCGGGTATGTTTAAAGGTTTTTGAAAATGTATTTTTATCTTGCGAAAACCTTTTACCATGAAAATTCTATATACTTTTTTTGTCCTTGGGATATCCCGATTCGTTTTTGCTCAGAGTCAATCGGTTCCCCCAGTTTTTCTAAAAGATGTCTTGACATTCCCTTTAGGTGCTTCTGTTAACCCTCGTTTATTAGACGAAAATGTTACGTACCGGGAACGTACAGGTTCTGAATTTTCGAGTGTGACGGCTGAAAATCACATGAAGATGATGAATGTGCATCCTGGGGCGGATCGTTTTGATTTTGTTTTAGGGGATGAAATTGTTGCCTTTGCAAAAAACAGGAAACAACGAATTCATGGACATACGCTTGTTTGGCACAACCAAGTTCCGCAGTGGATGAAGGATTTTCAAGGGGATCAAGTCGCTTGGGAGAATATGTTGAAAAATCACATTCAAACGGTGGTGGCCCATTACAAAGGCAAGGTGGCCGGTTGGGATGTTGTGAATGAAGCTTTTTTAGATGATGGTAGTTTGCGTCCTACCATTTGGTCTGATCATATTCCTGACTATATCGCTAAAAGTTTTCTTTGGGCGCGTGAAGTAGATCCTACTGTGATACTTTTTTACAACGATTATGGCCAGGATGGAAAGCCCAAAAAGATGCAGGCAATTCTCGATTTAGTCGCGGATTTCAAGAAACGAAATATTCCAATCAATGGCTTGGGTTTGCAAATGCATGTGAATATTAACTCAAAAAATGAGGCAATTTTGGAGGTTATTACGAAGTCGGCAGCGACGGGATTAAGTATCCACTTTTCCGAATTAGATGTGGCCGTCAATCCCAAAAACAATCCGGATTTTGTGTATGACGACGTGGCTAAAGATGAGCAGTTAAATAAATTTCTGTTGTTGTTTAATTCATTTAAATCGATTCCCTTGGGCCAACAATATGGCATCACGTTTTGGAATGTGGGCGACAAAGATTCTTGGCTCAGAGGCTATTTTAAACGCCCTAAGGAAAACCCGTTATTGTTCGACGATGGATATGCGCGCAAACCGGCCTATAAGGTATTATACCAAACGCTTAAATAGTGTTTAATTTAAACCTAAATCTTCTTGAATTCGAGCTACTTTATTTTTTAATGCTTGAAAAGTGGGATCAAAATCAGCGGCTGATTTAAGTTCTGAATTGACAGAAACATAGAATTTTATTTTGGGTTCAGTGCCGGAGGGTCTTGCTGATACTTTGGAGCCATCTGCTAAAATTAATTGAATAACGTTCGATGCCTCTATTCCTAAGCCTGTTGGGATGGCGGTAATTTCACCCGTTATTAGGTTGGTCGATTGCAATCCCTCGTAATCTAAAACCTGCACAGGTTTACTACCTGCCACGGTGGAGGGAACATTTGATCGAAGATTCTCCATCATTTGTTTGATTTCATCCGCACCCGCTTTTCCTTTTTTTGTTAAGGAGATAAGTCCTTCGTAATAGAAATTATTTTCCATGTACATTTCTGCGAGGAAGTCGAAAAGGGAGAGGCCTTGATCTTTTGCATAGGCGGTTAATTCCGCAATCATGGCACAAGAAGC
>JABMMK010000292.1 GCA_013205605.1 Cytophagales bacterium
CGTATCGGTAGACAAATTGATTTTACCAAAAGACTTAATCCCTTCGTTGCCCGTAAAAAACTGAACGGGACCATTAGCTTCCATCCTTTTCTGGTCAATAAAAAGCCTCAGTTCGCTTGATTTTCCTTTGACCTCATAGGATTCTTTCCCCTCATTCACTTCCCCCTCTGCGGAGAAAAGAACCGGGTCTAATTCATCTGAAAAAGGTCCTAAAAACGTTGGGTACAATTTATTATCCGCATTGATAAAAATACCTGCCGTAACAGGTCTGCCCGCCTCATCTCGCAGATTAGCATCTAAACGTAAATTGGCCGATTCTCCTTTTGCATTTTCAAAGGGAATCCAAGCCGAACGGAAATTTTTCAAGCCAATCAAAGGCCGAATAAATCCTTTTAATTTTAAGAATTCAATTTTCGAAACCACATTAACTTCCCCTTTATATTGCTGATGTTCACTCAACAAAATAGGCGTTTTTTCTGGAATTAAGCCTTCCGCCTGAACCCATTGTAAAGGTTCAGAGTTCGTAGATTTAGTTTTACCTTGAGTAGGAGCAGGTTTCTCTATTTTTAAGAATTCAAAGTTCTTTATCGGTATAGCCACGGTGTCCCCATCGCTTCGCGGCAAAAGATAATTAGCCTCTCCTTTCCAGGCATCTGAATTAGCTTCAATGACGCGCAAGTCAGCCAATTTATGGAGATTATTCAAAGGGTCCAACAAGGCCCTTGCCCCAGAAAATGGTTTAAATTGGCCATCTTTTTGAATCGCAAATAAGCCTTTCGCCGGAAATACAAAAGCGGCACCGATTGCCACATGTTGAACGCCGCCTAATTGTAAGAATTGAGCCTTTAAATCATATTCGGCTGAAAAAGCCTTAATTGACCCCTGCGTTTCTTGGTCTACATTGGCTACATTTCGATTTTTCAGAGTCATTAACGTGCTGTCTAAGGAAGTACTGGTACTGTCCTCGAGCCAACGAGAAAGTTCGAAGCCAGATTTCCCAAACATCTTAAAACGTTCCGCTTTCAGATCCCAAAGCGCTTCCGTCAAAATACTTTGATAAGCAATGTATGGGAAAATAATCGGGCTTTCTTCTTGGCTCGAAAGCGTTTCGCTACTCGGTTTGATCGAAACTTTTTGGGTCAATAAATTAGCCTCCGCCCTAATCGCTTTGGTGAAAATGGCAGGCTTAAATGAAGACATCTGCCTTCCTATGCGCATTTCGCTTTGATTCGTTTGCCACAAAGAAAAACCTAAATTAAAATGATTGGAGATAAAAACTCCATCCCCAAAGACAAGTTTTCCGCGGGCAAAAACCTTTTTATTATGCACACCCATTTGTCCGTCTAAGCGAACTTGGCTTTGATAAAGAGCAATCTGGTTTTTTAAAGGTTTCACCCAAAGGCTGTCTTGACTCGGGCGCCAACTAAAATAATGGGCGGCCCATTTGGTCTCTGGAAATATATTTTTTCCTTGATAATTGGATGCCATTTTTCCCTCTAGTGCAGAAGATATCAAAGAATCAGGATAAAAGTAGGTCGACTTTTGAATAGACGAAAGGCTTAATATCTGCAAAGTCCCGGAAGCGTGTAGGCCTAATTTATCCATCAGCAATGGCTCAGACATGATGTATTTGGCTTGTTTTTTATACAAATCCAAAGGGGCTTTACTGGTATATTTAAACCCAAAAGACTGGTCAGGCATTAACACTAACGAAACCTTCAATGTAGGAATGAGGCCGTCGGTATAAAAACTCCCTTCAAACGTAATTTCCTTTTGGGTCAAACTATCCAATTCAATACGAGGAACTTTAAAATAAAACTCTTTGCCATAGACGCCTTTTGCCCGCCAAGGCTCATTAAAATAGGAGATTACTCCTGTAGGAATAATTAATTTAGGATATCCGGCTACGCCCAATCGGCCCGATTTGTTATTGGGTGGACTTAATAAAATGGTCCCCGCCCCATATTTAAATTGGCCACCCAGCTCTCTATTCCCTAAGGAACCGTCTTTTAATTTGGGCAAAAATGTAATGGAATCTATCTCTTTAAAATTGACCGAAAAATTAGAAAAATTAAAATCAAACAAGGGGCCTCTAAACCGATAATTCCCGATTTTAATTTCTCCTTTAAAGTCAAAATCCCTTCCTTTGCTAAAGACAATTTGCCGGTCTGAAGGAATAAAATTTGCTTTCAAAGAATCTGAAACTGTAACCTCTTTTACCCCTCTGACAATAAGTTTTTGAGCGGCTAAGTCAATGGATATATTGGCCGAATCGCGGGAAATTTGATTGGCATTGGAGGCCACAAAAAATTTATCAAAATCTTTTTTGGCAAATTGGACTTGGGCATAATGCCTCCCCATTTTTGTAAAAGATATCACATCCGTTTTAGGGTCATAATTAATGTATCCTGCCTTAATGAAGGTATTAAAACCAGGCATCAGTGCCTTATACTCCTTATTATTTTTCGCTAAAATATCTCCAAAATAGGCCCAATTTCGTTTAGATTCGATGAGGAAATTATACAGCACGCGCATTGGATTGAACGTCAAAGTACCTTGCAACATTTCGATTCGATCTGGGCTGTAATAATCAAAAGATTCGATCCAAGCGGGTACTTGGGACTTTCCTGAGACGCGATAAAAATCAATTTTATCTGCATTTCTTTTTAAGATGGCCAAGTCGGCCGAAATTCTAATTTGATGATACGAATCTTCAAACAAAAGTCTTTCCTCGGCGATTCCCTCTAACTTTTTTATGTGTAATGTTTGGTCTTTTGCAAACCAATTGCCTCGAATGAATGGATGATACAAAGAATCCTTGGCGCCCATATAAGTAGTAAAAGAACCTTTTGGTATATCAATGGAACCCTCTGGCGAAATCCAAAAAGAGGGGGCCAAAATACGCGCAATAATCTTTTTATTTTTCACTATTTCGAGTTGGGCCGCTTCCCGCGAAGCCAATAGACCCAATTTATTTCCTTGAATCCATAGCCGACCTTTTGCATTTCCAAAATCTCCTACAATAGGTTCTTTCAATGGCTCATTCGACCGAAATTCAAGATTAAAATTAGGCGCCCCCGTTTTTCGTTTAAGCGAAATTTTGGCCATTCCCGTATTTAATTTGCCTTCGATGTCAAGCAAGGAATTATTTGTTAGTAGGCTGGCAAAACGAGGAATAATTTCCCATTCGTTTAATGTTAATTTTGAATTCGGCATGCCCCAGTTGGCGCCATTTAAAATAGTTGATTTCCCAATACCTAATTTGTCTTTGATTAACCACGAGAATTCCTGTCCTTCTAATCGAAGGCTATCCTTACCTATTTTCACTTGGATTTCTGGTTTTTCCCAAGTGAACCTTGGCCCGTCCATTATTTTGCTTGGCAAAATCCATGGCTTGGCTTCCTCGAAAAAATCGACTAAAGGTGCTTCGGAAAGGGGAGATTCCGTATCCCATCCATCATTCTGAGCCGTCGATTGTAAGGTATCTATTAATTTTGTTTGGATCGTAGGCCACAGAATTCGTAAGTTTCCTTGAACGTTTATGGCCAGATTTCCTGTTTGTGTTAATTGCTTATTATAAAACCAGGAGTCCAATTGCTCCGCCAAAGACAAAGCGGTTTTGGGATCTTTTTGCTCTACTAATTTTTTCCAGACTTCCACAAAATCCGAAAACAATACGGGTTCATTGGGGAATTGGACCAAGTTTCGTATAAAAAAATACGCCAAGACAGGACTTCGAAATCCCACTTTAGGCATTTGAATCAATATGGCCTGAAGTTCCTTTTTTTGCGTTTGGCTAACCGTGTTTGAAGACCAAAAGCTAATAAACTGATCCGCTATTTTGGGAGCATCCTTGTATTTGCTGGTTGATATCCAAAACTTAACTTCTTGAGGAAGCCGATCTGGGTTACCCGAAATAGATTGCGCTTGACCTTTATGCGAATAAATAAAGGCAAAAATTAAATAAGACAGAATCTTTATATGGCGCAACAAATTTGGCATAATCAAACTCAAAAGAAGGTAAAAATACATAAAAATTTAGGATATTTGAGGCTTATAATCCTGTATATGAATAACGTACTCTCTTTATTTTCTAGTATAAAAGCCTTCGTTTTTGATGTAGATGGCGTCATGACGGATGGGCAAGTACATGTGCTGGAGACTGGTGAACATTATAGGAG
>JABMMK010000293.1 GCA_013205605.1 Cytophagales bacterium
ATATATCGTGATGATGCCTGAGCAAGATGCCGTCGTGGTTATTACTTCTGAGTCAATGGACATGCAGGATGGTTTAAACATGATTTGGCAACATTTATTGCCTGCTTTGGGTCCATCAAAAATTTCAGCCAATCAGACTGACTACCAGTCTCTTAACCGTTTTTTGAAAAATCTCAGACTTGAGCCAACCACATCTAACCAGGTCAATGGAAATGAAAGCATCTTAGGCAAAATGTATTCATTAGAAAAGAATCCGTTGGAATTTACCTCGTTTAAAATCAGTAAAACAGAGAACGGATTAGTGGCTGAAATTGGAACCAAAGACCAAAAAACACATCAAATCCCTTTAGGATTAAACGAATGGAAATTGAGTGAAAATCAAATGATAGGACCTTATTCGCTACGATCAGTGCCGGCTCATTTAGAAACTTTTGCTCCTTTTAAAGTCGCTGGTAATTATGTTTGGACAGATGAAAATACGATAGAAATGACCATCAGATACATTGAAAGTCCACATCATTGGAAAATCACTTTTAAGGTACAAGAGGGTCAATTAAAATTAAAGGCCATTAATTCGTATGCTCCAAAAGTAACAATTGATATAGCAGGAAATTAAAATTTCGTCGCAAAAATTAGCTTCAAGGTCAACAATTCTCGAAAATTATTATATCATTGTGGTACATTAAAATTTACATTAAAACCTATTTCAATATGTCAAATCAAAACAATCAATCTCGTCGTCAATTTTTGATCAACGGGTCATTAGCTTCTTTAGGCGTTTTATGGGCTACTCAGGCTGCCGTTTCAAGCACTTTATTTGCAGGAAAACCTAATTCCAAATTTGGTGGAGTTCAAATTGGAGCCATCACGTATTCATTCCGCAGCATGCCAGGTAGTGTAGATGATTTAATTAAATACTGTGTAGCATGTAACATTAGTGCGATTGAATTAATGGGAGATGCCGTGGAGGAATATGCGGGCAAACCAAAAAGCACGATGGCAAGAGCGGCTTATGTTCCAGGCCAACCACGTCCACAGATGACAGATGAGCAAAGAGCTGCGATGGCAAAATTAAATAAAGATGTTGCGGATTGGCGCGCAAGTGTATCGATGGATAAGTTTGTTGAAGTAAGAAAAATGTTCAACAAGGCCGGTATTTCAATATATGCATTTAAACCGAACGCTTTAGGTCCAAACAATACAGATGGAGAGGTTGAATACGCGTTAAAAGTAGCGAAGGCTTTAGGAGCAAATTCAGTAACCATCGAATTACCAACAGATTTAAAACAATCTCAGAGATTAGGCGATTTAGCCTCCAAACATAAAGTTTATATCGGATATCATGCGCATTTACAGGCAACAGATACTGCTTGGGATGCGGCATTAGCACAATCACCATACAATTCCTTGAACCTAGATTGCGGACATTACATTGCTGCCGGTGGTCCAAATACGACAGCTACTTTATTAGCTTTAATCGAAGCAAAGCATGACCGCATTACCAGCATGCACATTAAAGACCGTAAGAATAAAGATAATGGAGGTCAAAATGTGGTTTGGGGCCAAGGAAATACGCCATTGAAAGATATCTTAGGATTATTGAAATCTAAAAAATATAAATTCCCTGCTTCGATCGAGTTAGAATATGATATTCCTACTGGATCAGATGCAGTCCAAGAGACCAAAAAATGTGTGGAATACGCGAAAGCGATCCTTTCATAGATTCATTGATCTACATAACAATCGCGTTGTTAATCTATCCTTTTGATTAGCAACGCGATTTTATATAAGCCATAAAACAAAAATTAAACTATGAAGTCAAAATCTACTTTTTTCATCATCCTGATGAGCTTTTTTACTTTCATCATGCAAGCACAAGAAATCGCAAATCCGTATGGATTAACCACCCAAGTAAAAACTAAGTATGGTACCTTAGAAGGAACCTTCGATACAAGAACAAAAATTGCCAGTTTTAAAGGTGTTCCCTTTGCTTTACCTCCTGTAGG
>JABMMK010000294.1 GCA_013205605.1 Cytophagales bacterium
CTGCTGAAAATGGCCAACAAGAAATCATTGGTTTTATCAGTTGTTTGGGCGAATTGCTATTGCATCACGAAGGATTAGTGTATGAGATTGAGGAATTAATAGTCACTCAAACGTATCAAGGAAAGGGGATAGGCCAATTATTAGTCAATCATGTTCGAGAAGCATTAAAACCTTTCAATATAAAATCCATTGAAGTAACTTCCAATAAACGCAGAGTGAATGCACATGAATTTTATAAAGCTGTGGGCTTCAAGAATTCTCATGAAAAATTCACTTGTTATTTCTGATAAAGTTTTTGAATATACTCAGAAGTAAAGCCAGGACTAGTCGTCATTCCTTTCCCCCCAATACCATTGATAATGTGAATCACATCATCTACTTGTTTGGTATAAACTTCCGTATGCGTACCTTGTAAATAATATCCAGCCCACGTGGCATCCACATTCCATTGAGGAAGGTCAATTATTTTTTTAGCTTCCTGGAGCATCATTTCATTGATTTCGGACGATATATCAAAACCAAAGTCAGCTTGTCTATTTGCTTGCACATATTCATGAGAATCTCCCAAAATAATGGAACCATCCTCCGCTTGTTTAAAGAGGATGTGAATGCCTTTGTTTTGTAAATTTGTTTGCTCCTGAGTAGACGTCAATTTACCGTAGGAAGGACATGAATGAAAGCTTTCGTATCGGCGTATCGTAAGCCCTGTTAATATGTTTGATTTTAACATAGGTTTTTGAGCGGCCAGCCTTAGCATTTGTAGTTTACTAATTTTCAATTCTGTAGCTGGGTAATGTTCGGGCAATAAAAATTGAGTATCACGGCCATTAGCCACAATCACTTTCTCCGCCCAAAAATTTTGATTTGAAGCAGTGAAAACTCGAGCAATGCCTCTTTTTTTCTCAACCCCTACCACCGGACATAAATTTTGGAAATGAAGGTCCATATGTTGGATCATAAATTCCCGAACCCGATGCACCATTATTCTCGGATTTAAGGATGCCTCCTCAGGTAAAAATAAGCCACCCTTGACATAATCCTTTTTAAAGTGCGGATTTGAGTTTTGACATTCAATGGCTGAATGCAATTTATTTGAATATCCTCGCTCATCAAAAAGTTTTTGAATCTCTTCTAAGAGCGTTAATTCTTGGTCATCGGAGGCAAGGTACCAAGACCCGTTAGGAACCAAAGAAATATTGGTTTCACTTTGTAAATCCTTATAAATCTGCAAGGATTTACGGCCATAATCAAACCACTTATTAAACGATTGTCCCGAAGGAACCGCCTGACCAAAATTCCGAAAACTTGCTTCAAATGGTTGCGAGTCTTTTTCTAACAATAGAACTGTTTTCCCCTTTTTAAGTGCGTGGTATGCGCTAAAAGTGCCGATTACCCCACCGCCAATGACAATTAAATCATATTTTTTCATTTTTTAAATCTTCGATAATTTGGATGAGGTCATCTATTTTATTTAACAAACCATCATTGGGGAATGAGGCCAATTGCTCTTTTGTATGAGTTCCGTTGCACACGCCCAAAGCGAGTCTCACTCCAGCATTTTTGCCAAAAGCTAGGTCAACGGGCGTATCGCCTACATTGATGACCTGGGATAACTGCGTAACCCCAATTTGCTTCATGGCAAATTGAATCATTTTTGGCGACGGCCTTCCTTCGCCTGCTTCATCTGGAGTCACTGAAAGATGAATACCTGATTTATTTCTAAGGTTAATAAAATTCTGATTTAAGGATTGACTCCAGCCTAGTTTAGTCAAAATAATGTTCGCAACTGTTCGGTAAAACCCAGTGGTTAACGCAATGAAAATTCCATTTTTATGCAAATAATCAAAAAGTTCTTGGCATCCTTCCGTTTGAAATATGGGGCTTTTTCGATAATGATCTTCCAATATGGTTTTAAAATCTTCAAATGATTTTAATGCCTTTTGTGAAATGGAGGTGTCTGAGGAGCCCAGCTGCTCGGCCCATAACATCGTGAATACTTCTAATTTGGCATAGCCCTGCAAAGCCAAAATCCGTTCATCGCTAGCCCACAATTCATTTTTTATAGCGGCCTCTTTGAAGCATTTCTCAACTTCATGTTGGTCTAGTACCGTAGTGCCAGCCATATCTAGGACGACTAATTTGATTGGATTCATGATTGTATGTAAAAGAAGATTCCAAAATTAACAAATTCAATCCGCCTATTGTGTTACTGAAACATAAAATTATTATTAAGGAAATAAAATTGCATAATTTTAATATTTTTTAAAATATTTTATGTGTGATAACATATTGATTATACAGAAGAAACAATTCAGTCACAAAGCGACATTTTTCTTAATCATTTCTTATTTTTTCTTTAAGATAGATAAAGAGTTCTCTCTTTATTTTTGTGAAAATTTTAATAAACTAAAACATTTATGACAAAGAATTTACAAAAACAGGGATCCAAAATGACTCTTAGAAGGAGTTTTTGGCTCATTTTCACCTTGTGCCAATTGGCCTTCGTGGGTGCCCATGCCCAGGACCGTGCCATTACTGGGGTGGTCATCGGGAGTGATGATAATGCAGGAATTCCAGGCGTTTCCATTAAGGTTAAGGGAACGAGTATGGGGACAAATTCAAGTGCAAATGGACAGTTTACGGTCTCTGTATCAGCCAACTCAATTTTGGAATTTTCCATGATTGGTTATACAAGCAAATTTGTTACAGTGGGAAATCAATCTACATTGAAGGTTATTTTGGATGTGGATAGTCGCCAATTACAAGAAGTGGTTGTAACCGCCTTGGGTTATTAAAAAAGATATTCGCCGCATCGGTGTGGCCATTCAATCTGTTGATGGTTCAAGTACAATAAAGGCACGTGAACCAAATGCAATCAATGCATTATCGGGTCGTGTGGCAGGTTTGACGGTGGGTGCTCAACCCGAGTTATTACGTAAGCCAAATATCTCACTTCGTGGTAGTTCAACAATCCTTTATGTAGTGGATGGTGTGCCTATCAATTCAGATACATGGAACATTTCTCCAGATGATATTGAAACGTATTCCGTTTTAAAAGGAGCTTAGGCTTCTGCCCTATATGGTTTCCGTGGAAAAAATGGAGCTATTTTGATTACAACCAAGCGTGGTTCATCTGACAAGCGTGGTTTTTCTGTGGAGGTGAACTCTTCTACTCAGTTGCAATCAGGTTTCTACGCTATCACTGAGGTGCAAGATGAGTATGGTCCTGGTGATCACGGTTCTTATGCTTTTGGTGATGGTAAAGGGGGTGGTTTAAATGATGGTGATTATGATGGTGGTTGGGGTCCAAAATTCAATGGCCAATTAATTCCTCAGTATGATTCACCGGTTGACCCGATCACAGGAAAGCGTTCAGGTACTCCTTGGATCGCACGTGGAAAAGATAACTTGAAGCGTTTTTTAGAAACAGGTATTCTTTCTACGAATAACATTGCAGTATCGGCGACAGGAGATAAATACAATTTGCGTTTTTCTACTTCTCATATCTATCAAAAAGGTATTATTCCTAATACCCAATTGAACATGACGAACTTTAATATTACGGCTGATTATAAGTTTTCAAACAAATTAAAGTTTGAGTCGAACTTACAGTACAACCGTCAATACACACCGAACATTCCAGACGTAAACTACGGTCCTAACTCGATCATTTATAACATCGTTTATTGGGCAGGAGCAGACTGGAACATGGATGATATGAAAAACTACTGGCAAAAAGGAAAAGAAGGTGTTCAACAAATCTATGCGGAATACCAACGTTACAATAATCCTTATTTCATGTCATACGAGTGGTTACGTTCTCACTACAAGACGGATGTCATTGGTCAAGCCTCTTTACGTTACACGTTTAACGAAAACTTGAACTTATTAGCTCGTACGCAAGTAACGACTTGGGACATGGTGCGTACAGAGAAATTCCCTTACTCTGCAGGTACGTATGGTCGTGATGAGCGTCGTGGTGACTACCGCGAAGATCGTCGCTCTCTATTTGAGAATAATACAGAATTATTATTAACGTTTGACAAGGATATCTTACCAGGCTTTAATACTAAAATTAATGCGGGTGCATCTCAACGTGTTTTTCAATACAAGTCGATGTTTGCTTCTACCAACTATTTGAACGTTCCAGGTTTATACAACTTCTCGAACTCATCTAACCCAGTTCAAGTTGGTAATTTTGGTTCTGACATGAATGTTCTTTCTGCTTACTACTCCGCAGATTTTTCTTTTAAGAAATTTTTAACGGTATTTGCTACGGGTCGATTAGATAAATTGTCAACATTGCCAGCGGGTAAAAACTCGTTCTTCTACCCTTCATTTGGAGCCGTTTCAGTAATTTCTGATTATGTAGATTTGCCTGAAACGATATCTTTCTTGAAATTCCGCGGATCATATGCTAATGTGAAAGATGGTTTAACTTCATCTACCATTGATAACCGTGTAGGAACGTATTCTGGAGAAAACTATAACTCTCCTTACGATGGTCCATCATACCAAAATAATACGGTTTACTCAACTGGTTTCTTTTACAATAACCAAACAGGAGCAACGTATGGTAACGAATTGAGTAATCCAAACTTGAATCCATCAGAGACTTCTCAGACGGAATTTGGTATGGACTTACGCTTACTTAAAAATCGTATTGCAATCGATGTGGCTTATTTCATCTCGAATGATGGTCCTTCGATCTTCTCTTTACCTATCTCATCTACATCAGGTTACACATCTGCTTTAGTGAATGGTATCAAGACGCAGAAGAAAGGTTATGAGATCTCCGTAACAGGAACGCCAATTCAAATAGCAGACTTTAGCTGGGATGTATTAGCGAACTACTCTACTTTCCAGCAGACGTTAACTGAAATTTATCCAGGTATCACGAACTTAAATACGTTCTTAAAAGTAGGGGATCGTACGGATAGAATTTATGGTTCTGCCTTTGTTCGTACCCCTGCGGGAGAAATCATTAATACTAAAGCTGGTATTCCAGAAAGATTAGCTGGAACGCAGTCGCAATACTTAGGTAATGCTAACCCGGATTTCGTTTTCGGTTTGAATAATAAGTTTACTTATAAAAATGTAAGCTTAAGCTTCTTATTTGATGGTCGTATCGGTGGTAAAATTATTAACTATACGCAGCAACAAACGTACCGTGGTGGTCGTCACATTGGAACGACACAAGGTATTTTCGCTGAAGCTCGTCCACAAGACGCGTTAGGTGTGAAAGCATTCGTAGGTCAAGGTGTGGTTGTTTCGAATGGCGCTGCGATTAAATACGATGTAAACGGAAAGGTGACTAACTTTTCTGAATTACAATTCGCGCCTAACACCGTAAAGACTTTTGTACAAGATTATGTGGGTCGTTACTATAACACAAACGAAGGAAACTTAATGAGCCGTTCTTTCGGAATGTTAAAAGAAGTTGTGGTAGGTGTTAAACTTCCATCTACGTGGTTCGGTAAGTCAGTTTCTGGCGCGAACATTTCTTTCGTAGGACGTAACCTATTGTACTTCGCTGAAGCAAAAGATACTGATTTATCTCAGTACTTGACGGACGGCGCTACAGGTACTCAAACTCCATCAGTTAGAAGCTATGGTGTTAACTTAAACTTAGTATTCTAATATTCTTCATTTTAATAAATGATTCAAGCAATGAAAATCAAAAATATAATTTTAGGCATGTTGAGCTTCTCCGTAATTGCATTAAGCAGTTGTGAGAAGACCTTCGACCAGTTGGAGAAAGACTCTAACCGCGCGGTACAAGTTCCTGCATCATTAGTATTACAGTCGATCGAATTAAACGTCATGAACGACAATGGTCGTCCATTCTCTGCGGAGATGCGTTACAATCAATTTTATTGCTCTAACTATAATTATTATGCAAATAATGAATATAACTTAGGTCAAATGCCCAACCAATATACGACGTTGAAAAACGTGGTAAAGATGGAAGAGGAAGCGAAGAAGTTAGGTTTAGCTGACGTGAATGGATACTCCGCTTTAGGTAAGTTCTTCCGTGCTTATTTCTTTGATCAAATGTCGAAGCGTGTGGGCGATTTACCGATGACGGAAGCCTTAAAAGGGATCGAAAACACGGCTCCTAAATACGATTCACAAAAAGTTATCTACACGCAAATCTTAAAG
>JABMMK010000295.1 GCA_013205605.1 Cytophagales bacterium
AATTGATGTTTAGTTGTGGTTGGTTTGAGTCCATGTCCATGCAACCTACTAAGGTCATGGTAAAAATTGAAATCACAATCTTTCTCATATTTTAGTTTTTTATTAAAGTTTAATGATCATTTTGAGTTCTCTCAATATACAATTTAAAAGTTTTTAGTACGAAAAAGTAATTCCAGCACCAAATCCCATATCGCTATCATAATGCGATGTAATTCCCATGTTTTTGTTTACGATGTAACGAAAACCGGCCATATATTCCTTATCGGTATTAAGCATAAAACTCATTCTAAGTCGCTTGGTAATAGGCATATCTTCTCTCATCAGTTGAAAACGAATATTCCCATCATGATAGATTTCAGCTTGTCCTACAATGAGTAATGGCAACGTGTAATTTACGCCGACTGTAACAAGACTTCTTAAGTCCTTGCTATTGGATTGCCCAAATAGATTTGTCTCCTGTTCATCTATTCCAAACTTTCTATAACGCCAATCAAAACCAATAAATGGCATTAACCACTGCATTTTACCCATGTACCTACCTATGTGTGTTTCCACTTCATAGCCATGGGAATCATGATACCCTAAACGCCATTCAGAACCTATACTCCACCTTGTATTTTGTAACATGGCCATCCCATCATTGCCGTTGGTTGCAAAATCATTCTCAGCCATAAAATGAAATCCTCGGTCGTCTGCAAAAAGTTTCCGTTGCGCAAGTTTGGGATTAGGAATCAATGGATTGGGCAACTGATTTTCATAACTAAATACTCTGCCCATTCCACTCATCATGTGGTATAAAATATGGCAATGAAAAAACCAATCTCCCTCAACATTCGCATTAAATTCTAATGTGTCTGTTTCCATCGGCATTATATCAACGATGTTTTTCAAAGGAGCATTTTGTCCTTGGCCATTCAGTAATCTAAAATCATGTCCATGTAAGTGCATTGGGTGGCGCATCATAGAACCATTGTATATTACAATTCGTACATTTTCTCCTTTTTTAATGAGGATTTTATCCGCTTCTGAAACGACTTTATTGTCTAAACTCCAAACATATCGATTCATATTACCCGACAGTTTAAAGTATAATTCTTTGACGGGAGCTTCCTTGGGCAATGCTGTTATAGTAGGGGACTTCAACATGGCATAATTCAGAGTTACAAGATCTCCTAACGCATTGGCATTATAACGATTGGGGTCATTGTCATCTTGTTTTGGTTTAGCATCGCCTGTAATTTCAGGATACATCACCACATTCATGTCCATTTGATTTAAACTCATGGCCATACCCATATCATCCAGTTCGCCGTTCATCTTCATCATGTCATTCATCATCTTCATCCCTTCAAAATACTTTAATCGAGGTAAAGGTGATTTCAACTGTTTAATTCCATTTCCAATATAAATGGATGCGGAATTTGTCCGGTCCTCTGTCGTTGCCAAGAATTCATATGCCGTTTTTTCAGCGGGAATAGTTACAATGACATCATAGGTTTCTGAAACTGCAATAATTAATCTATCAACTTCAACCGGCTCCACATCGTTACCATCATTTGCGACCATAGTAATTTTTCCACCTGCATAGGTAAGCCAAAAATAGGATGATGCACCCCCATTTGAAATTCTTAATCTAACCTTGTCACCCCCTTTCAACTCATTTCCTGAGATACTTTTAAGTTCAGAACTTGGCAGACCATTCATGAATATTTTTTCATAATAGACATCACTTACATCCATCGCCATCATTCGCTTCCATTCATTTTTCATTTTAGTTTTAAAATGACCTGCAGAAATGGCCTCACCATAACTTTGAACGGAGTTCTTTTTCAATGCCGGATAATCATTGGCATTATGCAGCATCCGGTGAATGTTCTCTGGGTTAAGATTGGTCCACTCACTCAAAACGATAGGTAGCGTAGGTAAATCATCTATTCCCTTTCTAAAAGAGGGGCTGCTCGGTCTTTTTAACATGACAAAATTCCCATACATTCCTATTTGCTCCTGTAACCCTGAGTGTGAATGATACCAGTGGGTACCATTTTGAATGATGGGAAAACGATAGATATGAGTTGTATTTGGCCAAATAGGCATTTGTGTCAGGTTGGGAACCCCATCTTCTTTATTGGGTAAAAATAGCCCGTGCCAATGCAACGAGGTTTCCTCCTTAAGCTGGTTATGAACATGTATTTCAGCCGTATCTCCTTCGGTAAAAGTCAAAGTGGGCATAGGTATTTGACCATTAACCGCAATCGCGCGTTTTTCTTTGCCAGCAAAATGCACTAAGGTGTCTTTTACGTAAAGGTCGTAACGAACAACTTTTTGGGCGAAAACAGTTGATGAAAATAGTACAAAAACGGTAATTATAGCATTCGTTTTAATAAAAACGATTAAAGACTTCATTCTCATATTACATGGACTAAGAACCCTATTTTTAATAAAGGGGTGCATTAATTTATTGTTTCAACGGTTTTACCACATCCTAACATTTTAGAACCAAAATATGGGTTTTTAACGATGTTCTCCTTGGCCAACCAATTTGCCCCCTTGCCTTTGTTAGCCATTGGACAAAATTGATAATAAGTAGGCGTCTCTTGTTTTGAAACTTTTATCAATGAATACATATTCTTTGAAAGAGAGGTGAAGTGGTCTCTTTGATGGCCGGCATCTTTCGTTTCCGAAATATGTTCCGCATCAAAAACCAAATCTTTCATCACTTTCATCCATTCGGAATGTTCTTCTTTCGTTAAATTTTCCATTTTAACTGCGTTTATAGAATTTAACAGTAAAACGGCTTTGGTTGCTGCCAAGGTACCGTCTGTTTTAACTAAAGCATCTTTCACTGCAAAATAAGAATTGAAGACTTCTTTTAGTTGTAAATGCTCCCCTTCTGTTTTTGTCTCTAATATTGGTGCGACAACTTTTTCTTCTACAGCAAGATTTACCGCTTTTGAGGCTTCAATTTTTGCTATAATTTTTGCTGCCCGTTCATATTGGCAACAAGTTTCAAGTTTAGCATAAACATTGTCAGGAGCGCGAAATTTGTCGCTGTCATACCCCGCCAAACCGATGCGCTTTAAAATTTCATCTTGATTTGTTTGTTTTTCATCATAGGTAAGGACCGCCATTTTTGTATCTTTATTCCATTCTACCTGGACCACATCCTTCACATTGGCCGCCGATTCGATGGCACTTTTACAGATTGAACAATTGCCATAGATATGTACCGTTTCTTCCTTGGCATTTTTAATTTCTGCGAAGCATGTCGAGATGGATAGCATTAATGCCATTGCCATTAATAATTTTATTGATTTCATTTTTTCAAATTTTTTTGTAAAAATAGTAAGAATTGAAGCAATAATTTGCTTCTGTTGAGACAGACCTGTGGCTCTTAAGGCAATAAATTAGCCTATATTGGGAGGTGTCCAAATGTAGCTAAAACCTGATGAATGGTAGGTTTCGTTGTATAAAGATTTTAATTTTTCACGAATTGTAAAGGAATTAATATTTACGGATATTAAAAAATTAGACAAAACCAGCGAAGTTAAAGTTGACGGACAACTACATTTAGAATTATCACAATTCCCTCCACAACTATTGTCTTCCTTCTGTTGGGTGTTTTTATGATTCTTGCAATAATCCTTTTTATTAGATTTCTCAGGCGTGTCTTTTAAACAGCAAGATTTCTCCGCTTTCTTTGATTTTGTTCCACAGGCATAGGATTTCATGGGCATCGTTAGACAACCAAGAAATGTAATGATGAGCAGTATGTGGAATTTTTGTAACATGATGTATATAACGCTTAAATTACGAATTTGTTTTATTATTTTGATGTGTTTCCACTAAAGAGCTATTATTGATATTTCCATCACGACTTTTTTAAGAGAAGTTGCAAGCATCCGCCCTTTCAACCTTTGTATCTGGCAAGATTAATTTTGTAATAGTTTATGTACTATTAATTCAGAAGAATTGTTTAATTTTCAATATATATTAGTTGAGTCCAGAACTCAATTTAAGAAAGGGCGTATCTGAAAAGTCTTATAATTAGGGGAGTTTAAAATTTATAGTATGAAATTATTACTCATATTAGGACTGGTATCTTTAAACTTGTTAAGCTGCACTAAAGATGGAGAGAGTCAAACAGCAGGGCCTAAAACTCCAGCGTGTGGGATTGTTCAAGTCTTGACTGACGAAGTGATAGCAGGAGTGCAATTTCCTAAAGGTAAATATCAGATCAATGTTTTTGGCATTACTTGCGAGGAAGTTATGGGTGAAAAAGGCCTATTTAATCAATTCCTGTTGTTAGGTGACAATGACCCATTACCCGCGCCTTGGATCTATTTGAAGGATGCAGTCGGTGCACCAAAGTTTGTAAAAAGCACGAATGAAGGTTTTCGTGTGCAAAGAGTTGGCGATTAACGTTTATTGCCTTAGAACCGATATGATCCCTAGTGTTGACTGCAGGAGAAAAAGAGCACATCATGCAAGTTTCCCTGAATAATAGGCAGTTAACATGTAAGAAAAAACTATAATTTCTTGATAGTCCCAAGCTCAAACAACGCATTATTTTGCATCTTTCGTTGACAAGGGGAGCAAACAAGCAAGTCGATCAGAAATGATCGGCTTGCCTGTTTGGATGAATTACAAATTAACAATCATTTAATATTTTTTTAACGCGTATTTATTTTCTTTGATCAGTTGTTTGATTTTTAAAAACAAATTAATTATACTTGCTTTTTAAATTTCACTAAACTCCTTAAACTAAACACCTTATGAGAAAAACATTACTCTTTGTTGTTGCGGTTTTTACAATGATCCTCAGTTTTGAGGTTTCAGCGCAGCAACGGGTAATTACCGGTACGGTAATTTCCGAGGAAGACGGTCTAGGTTTGCCAGGTGCAACGGTTCTTGTGAAAGGGACGACAGTGGGTTCTACTACCGATAATCGTGGTAAGTATTCCATTAACGTTCCAGCGGGATCTAATGTATTGATGTTCTCTTTCGTAGGCCTTAAGGCTCAGGAAGTGTCGATCGGCAGCCAGTCTGTAGTAAATGTAACCCTTAAATCTGATGCGGCGCAACTAACCGAAGTGGTAGTAACGTCGATTGGTATTGAAAGGGAGAGAAAAGCACTGGGTTACGCTGTAACTAAAGTAAGCAGTGCACAGCTTGAAAATCGTCCAGAAGCTGATATTGCCCGCGTATTGCAGGGCAAAGTACCTGGGGTAAGCATTACCTCCACTAATGGTATGACAGGATCTGGTACGAACATGATTATCCGTGGTTATAAATCAGCAACGGGTAATAACCAGCCGTTGTTCGTGGTGGATGGGGTTCCTTTTAACACCTCTACTAATGCTCAAAACGGATTTACCGCTGGTGGCGCAACGACATCATCTAGATTCTTAGATATTGATCCAAACAACATCGAGAACATGTCTGTATTGAAAGGTCTTTCTGCCACGGTACTTTATGGTGACCAAGGTAGAAATGGAGTAATCTTGATTACTACTAAATCTGGTGCATCTAAGAGAAAAGCGGCTAATGTAACCATTAACCAGTCTGTATTTACCAACGAGGCGGCTTCCTTGCCTACCTACGGTACAGAATATGGTAACGGTTTCCAACAAGCTCCAGGGTTCTTCTTCTCTAACTTCGGTCCGAGTTTGAATACTGGCTTGCAGATTAATCACCCGTATGCTACTTCTTCTGTTGCCTCCGTACGTGAAGCATTCCCTCAGTTCTGGGTGGACGGCAAAGTAGGTGGTACGCCAGTGAAGTACGATTACAAAGCTTACAAGGACCCTTCTCAAATCTTCTTTAGAAAAGGTTTGATCGCCAATACCTCTGTTCAAGTAGCTGGTGGAGGAGAGAAGACAGGCTTTAATGCTAGCTTTGGCTACACAGATGAAGAAGGTTTTACGCCAGGAAACGAATTGAAGAAATATAACTTCGGATTAGGAGTGAACTCTCAGATCAGCGACAAGCTTTCCTTGAAATCTTCCTTTACTTTCGCGATTACTGATCTAGATTCACCTCCTGCTAACGCATCATATGGTTCAGGTTCTGATATTCCTTCTGTTTTTGGACACGTATTGTTTACCCCACGTTCTGTGGATTTGGAAAACCTTCCTTACGAAAACCCGGTAGATAAAAGCTCTGTATACTTTAGAGGCGGTAACGATATCACTAACCCGAACTGGTTAGTTAGGTATTACAAGAACACTTCTGATGTGAAGCGTTTCTTTAACTCTACTTCTTTGAACTATGATTTTAACGATAACTTCTCTGTGACGTATCGTTTGGGTCTAGATACCTACTCTGAATTACAAGAGATTTTGTATAACAAAGGGGGAGCTACGGCTAACTTAGCAACTAAAAACGGATATTACAGAACGATTAATATCAACAACACCATCTGGAATCAAGACTTGATCGTGAACTGGAAGAAGGAGTTTTCTGATAAATTCAGCATGAGTGCCCTACTTGGTGGAAACACTCGATTTGACTCTTACATGCAAACAGGTGTTGCTTCTCAAGGCCAATTAGCTTTTGGGTTGTTTAGGCACTCTAACTTTTCTACATCGTCCAGTAACGACGCTTATTCTGGTGGTACCATGAATAACGGAGTAGACGAGCGTAGATATGGTGTGTACACCAACATTACCTTAGACTATTCTGATTATCTGTTCTTGAACTTGTCTGCTCGTAATGACTGGACTTCTACTGTAGAAGCTGAAAACAGAAGTATTTTGTATCCAGGAGGATCTGTTTCTTTCATCCCAACTACTGCATTTGATTGGAAATCTTCTAATTTGAATGACTTGAAGTTGAGATTTGGTTATGGTACGTCGGCAGGTTATCCTAGCCCGTACACGACACGTAATGTACTATCGCAGGCTGCTAGAGCATTCGATGTAAATGGAGCGGTAACTACTACGCACTCTGTATCTAATACGTTGGGTAATCCTAACTTGAAGCCTGAGCTTCATGGTGAGGCGGAATTCGGTGTGGAAGGTGTCATGTTCAACAACAAGTTACGCTTTGACATTTCTCTTTATGAGAAAAACACGAGAGATTTGATCACCTCGGCGCCAATTGATCCTGCTACAGGATTTACCTCAACTACGATTAACATCGGAAGGATTAGAACTCGTGGTGCTGAATTCCAAGCAACTGTGACTCCAGTTTCTACCATATCTGGTTTTGAGTGGAACTCTACCCTTAATTGGTCTACTTATAGTTCAATTGTAATGGAATTAGGTAGCGGATTGGAAGAAGTAGTAGTCGCTGGTTTTACCGATTTAGG
>JABMMK010000296.1 GCA_013205605.1 Cytophagales bacterium
AATGAACGGAATCTACCCGCCCGATTGATCCAAGATTGGAACCCACCATAAACACCTTGTTTGCCCGTTGGGTTAAACTCGGCATCCTTAACGTGGAACATCTTAATGCGTTCGTGGTAAAAATCTATGTATTGTTTGTAGTCTAAAGCTTGCAAAACAAAATGGGAAGGGTCATACAATAAATTAGCTCGCTTATGTCCTTTCACTTCGTCTAAAAACATTTCAAACGTTATTCCATCATGCAAATCTTCACCTGGATGAATTTCGTAGCAGAGGTCTACACCCGCTTCGTCGAATGCATTTAAGATCGGTAACCAGCGGCGACCTAATTCTTTAAATCCTTGCTCAACTAATCCAGCAGGTCTTTGTGGCCAAGGATAAACGGTATGCCACATTAATGAACCCGAGAATGTTGCATGCGCAGTTAATCCTAAGTTTTTAGAAGCCTGTGCCGCATATTTTAATTGCTGGATCGCCCATTCCGTTCTAGCCTTAGGATTTCCCTTAACTGAATCTGGTGCAAAGGAGTCAAATCCTAAGTCATATGCTGGATTTACGGCAACTAATTGACCTTGCAAATGGGAAGAAAGCTCCGTTATTTGTAAGCCTTTTGCGGCTAACATTCCTTTCAACTCATCGCAATAAGTTTTTGATTCAGCCGCTTTTTGCAAATCTATGCAGCGTCCATCCCAAGAAGGAATTTGAACTCCTTTGTATCCAAGTGATGCCGCCCAAGTGGTTATGCTGTCTAATGTGTTAAATGGGGCTTCATCCCCCATGAATTGTGCCAGGAAAATAGCTGGTCCTTTAATCGTTTGCATAATAATAAGGTTTATATTTTCACCCAAGCTTGCTTGCGTGTACTATCTAAAATTCTTTCACAAATTAATAATTCTCGGTATCCGTCCGCAAAAGTTGGGAATTTCGGATTTTCCGGTTGCTTGCCCTCTTCGATGGCCGCGTATACTTCTTTGAATAATTGTTTGGACGTATCTGAAAATCCTTCATTATGTCCTCCAGGGAATGTCATTAATGCAGTTGCTTCTGGGTAGGCCAGCGAAGGATCGCGCATGAGCACTTGGTTTGCTTGGTCGCGGTTACCAATCCACATTTCATTGGGTGATTCAGAATTGAATGCAAAGGTTTTATTGGAACCCGAGATTTCTAATTTCAATTGGTTTTTACGTCCAGCTGAAACTTGGGAAACGGTTACAGAACCTCTGTTTCCATTATCGAAACGCAACAATACGTTGGCATGATCTTCTGTGTTGATCGGCACATCCGCATAATCTTCGGGTTGTAACATTTTACCCGAATAGGTCTCTACTGGCTTCAATGGCTTCTTTCTGAATTTATGGACTGTATTAAAATCAGCCATAACCTCTACCGTTTTTAAACCCGTGATGTATTCAATGACATCTAATAAATGCGATCCTATGTCGGCAATCGCCCGAGAATCTCCTGACTTATCAGGCTCTAAACGCCAATTGTAATCTGTCGCATAGAATAACCAATCTTGTAGGTAAGAACCTATAATCGAATAAACTTCGCCCAAATCTCCTTTTTCACGCATGGTTTTCATTTGGCGTACCAAAGGATAATAACGTAAATTGAAATGTACAGCATTGACTAAACCAGATTTAGCCGCAATAGCAACCAATTCCTCAGCTTCGTGTAAATCTTTGGCTAAAGGCTTTTCACAAATCACGTGTTTTCCAGCTAATAAAGCTGCTTTTGACTGTGAATAATGTAGGAAATTGGGTGTGCAAATATGCACACTTTGTATGTCGTCTTGCTTCAATAAATCCTCAAATGTATACCAACGCGATATTCCCAATTGTTTTGCCTTAGCCTCAGCTAATTCAATGGTCACTTCACATAAAGCAGCTACTTCCACATTGGGTAAACGTCTTAATGCTTCAATATGCGCTGGTCCTATAAATCCTGTCCCTACGATGCCAATTTTAATTTTATTCATGATTGTTTTTATTAATTAAATTTCGAATTTAATCCACTTGTTTTTATTGTCTTGCGCTGATTTAACCACATTGGAAATGAACGCCATTCCTTTTATTCCTTCATTGATTCCGGGGAAATCGTACAATGGATTTTGCGGTTTTCCTTCCCATCTTGCTCGCAAAGCAAAAGCAAAATTTCTGTAAATATTCGCAAATGTTTCGACATATCCTTCTGGATGACCAGCGGGTTGGCGGCAATGTGCGTTAGCCGCCTCACTTAATTGGCCCACGGCGGTACGAATATTTCGGCTGCCCCCATCTCTAGATTTCAAAATCATGGTATTTGGGTCCATCTGATGCCAAACTAGACCCGCTTTACTTCCGTAAATACGGATATTTAAATCATTTTCTTCCCCATTACAAATTTGAGAACAATGTAAAACACCCCTAGCACCATTGCTGTAGTGAATTAAAATATTTCCATCATCGTCTAATTTACGCCCTTCGACAAAAATAGTCAGGTCGGCGCATAGCTCTTCTATTTCCAAACCTGTGATGTATTCAACTAGGTTTTCAGCATGTGTACCGATGTCACCAATGGCACCTGCCGCGCCACAACGCTCAGGGTCAGTTCTCCAGGTGGCTTGTTTTTGACCCGTGGCTTCGACTAAATCAATGAGCCAACCTTGCGGATATTCAACAATGACCTTTCTGATTTCACCTAATTCGCCTGCGTCCACAAGTGCCTTAGCCTCTTTGATCATCGGATAGGCCGTATAGTTATGCGTTAAGGCATAAATCAAACCTGATTTATCGATTATTTTTTTTAATTCTTTTGCTTCAGGTAAGTTTAAGGTAGCAGGTTTGTCGGAAACGACATGAAACCCATTTTCCAAAGCCAATTTGGCAGCAGGGAAATGCAAGTGATTGGGAGTAACAATGGTGACAAAGTCCATTCGCTCTCCTTCAGGCAGCTCCTTTTCTTTTAAAATCATGTCTTCATAGCTCTCATAGACCCGAGCTGGATCTAAATATAATGCCTCACCTGTTTCTTTTGATTTTTGTGCACTTGAACTGAATGCTCCACAAACTAGTTCGATTTCACCGTCTAAATGAGCACCCCGGCGGTGAACAGCGCCTATGAATGCCTCTAAACTTCCACCGATCATCCCCATCTTAATTTTTCTACCTTGTCGGCTTTTTGCCTGCGTAGAAGTACCACCTTGTATCATAATGATTAATAGATTTATAATTACACAAAAATAGGGCTTAATTTCATCAAATTGCCCATAAATAGACTTTGAATTTACTGAATTTTATAAAAAAAATGAGAATTTTTGAATAAAAAATGAAAATCTTTTTGTTTTTTTGACATAATTTTTTCTATTTCAAATTTAATTTTTTAAAGAAAACCTATTTTTAAACCTTTAACTAAATCCAAACAACTATGAGTCAACCCATTAATGCAAACCGCCTATTCTTGGCAAGTTGCTTTGCACTTATCACGACTGCCTTTTCATTTAGTATTCGGGCAGGTATTTTACCCCAATTAGGAACTGAATTAAGCTTATCTAATGAGCAATTAGGTCACATCAATCAAATGTGGTTCCTTGGTTTTCCAATTTCTATGATTTTAGGTGGTGTATTTTACTCTGCCATTGGTCCAAAATTGATCATGCAAATTGCTTTAATTGCACACGCAATTGGTATTTTGATGACCATTTATGCGGTAGATTATAACACTTTATTGATTTCTACTTTATTGATTGGTTTAGGAAATGGATGTACGGAAGCG
>JABMMK010000297.1 GCA_013205605.1 Cytophagales bacterium
ATCAATAAAACTCCAGCACCCGCACGAGAACCATAAATAGCGGCAGAAGCAGCATCTTTCAATACGTCAATCGACTCAATGTCGGATGGATTAATATCCGCTAAAGGGTTATTGGTCGTCGAGTTAGCTGAAACGTTATCTGTAGAAATAGGGATACCGTCGATCACCACTAAAGGGAATGAGCTAAGTGATAATGAACTTAAACCACGTACACGAATCACTGGAGGGTTATTCAATAAACCATTAGGCTGTGTGATGTTCACACCTGCTGCTTGGCCCGTTAAACCTTGTGAAAAACTTTGTACAGGACGCTCGGCGATAGCACCACCTTTAATAGTAGAGGCTGCACCGGTAAATTCAACACGCTTTTTGGTGCCATAACCTACTACAACTACTTCAGAAAGTTGGGTATTGTCAACCGACAATTTAACATCAACCACCGAACGATTGCCTACTGCAACTGTTTGAGCATTATAGCCTACAAAGCTAAATACCAATGAAGCTCCTTCACCCACGGAAATGGAATAAGAACCATCTGCAATGGATGTGGTCCCTTTGTTGGAACCCTTAGTGCTAATACTGACACCAGGCAATCCGCCACCATCTTCTGAAGAAGTGACCTTTCCTGTTACTGTTCTGTTTTGAGCAAATAACGAGCTAACACTAGCTGCTACTAAAACCCAAATTAGTAAGAGTTTTTTCATGTTTGTTTATTTAAATGAATGTTAACAACAAAATTAAAAAATTATATTTTGTTAATATGCCTTTTTTGCAAATTTAATTTAATTTAATTTACTATAAGTAATGAAAGTATTACTTTAATTGAAATTCATTACTTAAATGCGCCAAAAACGAAATAAAAAATAATTAATTAAAATTTTGTTCAAATTTTAACAAATTAAGAATACAAATTGTTTACAAACACTTAATATCCAATAATGGAAAAATGCAAAAAGGTGACCCATTTGAGTCACCTTTTTGCACGTACTAATTGTTCAAATGAAACAATCAAAAGGAATTATTTCTTATCCCAGAACAATTTAGTTGTAACTACATCACCACCGATGGCAGAAGCAGCTGCAGTATAAGAAGTTCCATTTAAAGTTTGCTCTGTGTTAGGATAAGTTAAACGATTAGGGAATCCCGACTTAGCGTTTACTGGCGCTGTGATTACAGGGTAATCTAAACGACGTAATTCAGTCCAAGTCTCATATGAACGGTTATATGATGCGATCCATTTCTGCGTACCAATCTTTTGCTTCCAGTCACCTGCAGCAGTTTTATAAGCCACATCAGTTTGCTCTAAGTAAGCAGCTGCTTGTGCAGCGGTACCTCCCCAGTAGAGGATTGAAGCAGTAATCGCATTGTTATAGTGTTGCTCAGCAGTACCTGCTACATTAAATCCTCTTTCTTTTGCTTCAGCACGTAAGAATTCAGTCTCAACATAATCAGCTAATACGTAAGGAGCATCAGCGGCAATTACTTTAGCACCTGCGCGAGAAAAATCAACATATGTATTTACTTTTCCCACTACACCACCAGCATAGTTACCTGCATTGTTTGTGGAGAAATAAGCTGTTTTACGTGGATCATTCCATCCCGCTAATTTAACCATCAAATCCCTTGCAGCGATGTAATCTTGACGACCACCTAACACGATATCTGCGTATAATGGGTTTTGATTAGGAGATGCTGATAGGTAAGTAAATAAACCATTATCAGAAGCTGAATTAATTGCACCCGCATCAGATGCCTCAACAGCTGATTTTGCAGCACTTGCATTTTCATCAGCTACAATCATAGCTAATTTCATACGCAAGGTGTTAGCAAACTTAACCCATTTGGTCACCGAACCTTTATATACAACATCCTCAGATGAGGTAAATCCAGTTGCATTCACGTCAAGTTTTGTGATATCCGCATTTAAACGAGTGATCAAATCGGCTGAAACCGTTTTAGCATCATCGTATTTTGGGAATAAAATAGCTGCATTTAGAGCTTCTTTGTAAGGAATATTACCAAAAGTATTAACTAGAATACCAAAGGCATACACCTCCATAATATCCAAAATAGCTAATTTATTTGCTTTCTCTTTTGGAAGTAGAGAAGCATCCGCGCTAATTAAACGAGCCGACTCACGTAAGTCAGCTAATACGTCACGGTACATTGCATTCCACCAAGTATTAGGGATTGCACGAGTAGCGAAATCATATTGAGCCTCATCTTGATATACCGCCATAGCCCATTGACTCGTGGTAAAACGGAACACGTTTGTGTTCACACTCGCAGTAGCTAAGTTTCCTGATAGAGACTTGACCGCATTAGAGAACAAAGTAGGTGCTGGAATTGCAGCAGGCTTCTTAGTCTCAACATTTAAGGACGCTAAATCCTCTGTACAAGCTGATGCAATAAACAAAAGCGGTACAAAAACTAAAAATATTCTTTTCATCTGTATATAATTAAGGATGATTAAAACAATAATTTCACATTGAATCCAATCGAACGCGTCGTTGGATATGCACCTGATTGATACCCTTGCACGTTTCCAGCAGAAAGGTTCTCTTCAGGATCGGAGTTAGGAATATTTTTATAAATAATCCATAAATTACGTCCGTACAACGATAAGTCCACCCCTTTGATTCCACCTAGCTTCGCAACAACTGCACGAGGCAAAGAATAAGTGATGTTTGCTTCACGTAATTTCACATAGCTTGCATCGTAAACGAATTGGTGTTGAGGATTAAAAGCATACCCGTAAGTACCATAATAGTTATCTACACGGATTGTATTTTTCGAACCATCAGCTAACACACCTGGCATGATTATACCACCACCATCGGAAATTTCACTACGAGATGGATTTCCTTTGTCATTCAGTAAAGCTGATTCTGCTAATACTCCTGTTGCAGCACCATAGTACTGATCTAACGAGAATACAGAACCACCAGACTTCACATCGACTAAGAAACTTAAAGTAACGTTCTTGTAACGGAACGAGTTATTAATACCACCGATCCAGTTAGGATTAACATTACCGATATTATTCGTTGTAGTCGTAGTCATATCGTAACGGCCATTTGATTTCACTAATTTTTCGCCATTCACATACTTCCAAGTTCTACCCTTTAAGATACCATAAGGCTCACCTACTGTCGCATTTAATGTAACACCCCCTTGAAAAGATGCCAATTGTAAGTTTAAGCTTTCATTATAAAGGCTTAATACTTTATTGCGGTTACGAGTGAAGTTGACATTTACATTCCAAGCGAAATCTGGAGTCTTAATAGGAGAACCATAAACGCTTAATTCAATACCATTGTTTTCGATGTTACCCGCATTGACAAATGTCGAATTATAACCCGTTGCTGTAGTAACAGACGCAGGCATAATTTGATCCAATGTATTTGTTTGGTAGTAAGTCAAATCAAAACCTAAACGATTTTGTAAAAACGACATTTCTAAACCGATCTCTTTGGAGATCGTTTGCTCTGGTTTCAAACTAGGATTGTTCTGAGTTCCAGGAACTGAGAATAAAATAGTAGAACCGAATGGAGCTGGTTGATCATATACGTTTTTAATCGCACCCCAAGGTGCATCATTACCTACCGTTGCATAGTTTGCGCGTAATTTACCTGAAGTTAACCAAGGTAAATCTTCGATGTGGTGAGAGAATAACCAACTCGCTGAACCTGCATAATACAAATAAGCATTGTTCTCTACCGGTAACGTAGATGACTTGTCTTGACGAACTGTTCCGTCTAAGGTTAAGAAATCTTTATAGGTTAATGTAGCACCACCGAATAAACCGAATACTTCACGAGGATTGTATGTTTCAGATGGAGCTGAAACAGTTCCTTTCGAGTTAGCGATGGAATATAAACCTGGAACGATTAGACCACCATTTGTAATGGCAAAAATCGAGCGGTTCAAAGACTTCCGTAAGTTCAAACCAGCTAATGCTTTTAAGTTTAAATCATTCGTTATGTTTTTATCAAAATTCGCGATTAAATCATAGTTGATTTCCTCAAAGTGACGATCATAACGAGAATACTCTGGAATATCAGTCGAACCTACGGCAATGCGCTCCTCTTGGAATTCATCATAGCTATCCATCGTGATACGACCCATTACGTTTAAATAATCTGTTGGTTTGTAGTTCAACATGGCATTACCAAACATACGTGTACGAGTATCGTTCTGATTGTTTTGGTAACGAGTCCAATAGTAGTTATCTGTGTAGATCGGTTTTAAACCTGCTGCTGTAGAAGGATCTGACCAGTTCCATGTTACGTTTTTCTTGTTACGGAAATACGCATCTTTTTGTTCATAAATATCTACGTTGGTTTGATACCACTGACGGAAGTTTTGATTCACGTTCAATCCATCATAACCTGAGCCATAACGACCTAAACCTTCGACTACTGACACGTTAGCCGAAGCAGATGCTGTCAATTTAGAAGAAATAGCGTAAGTCCCTGAAAGGTTCATGATATTCTTAGTAACCTTAGAGTTAGGTAAAGTTCCACGATCTTCGTTCCGCGTAAATCCTAATTTGAAACTACCTTTATCAGTCGCTCCATCTAAAGAGATATTTGTGTTATTTGAAATAGCCGTTTCGTAGAATTTTTCCGGCGTATTTGCCGCTGCCACCCAAGGCTTCGCTTTTAGGTAGTTAGGACCCGCTGGATCAAAAGCATCCCAATGGTAAACCATCAAGCTAGGATCAAACTTCGTTCCATAAGAAGCATCTTCAGAAGTGGGAACAACTAAATCATCCTTACCATCTCCATTTGCATCGAAAAAGAAGAAACCATCTTTTTGATATGGATCCGAATAACCTGCACCATACTGATTTTGATATTTAGGAAAAGTAGTACCATCAATGGTACCTACTGATAAGCCTGAGTTAATAGTTAAACCTAAACCTTTCTTTGCTTTTTTAGAAGTGATCATGATCACACCATTTGAAGCACGAGAACCGTAAAGAGCCGTAGCCGCCGCACCTTTCAATACAGTCATAGACTCAATGTCATCCGGGTTAATATCCGCAGCTGCATTACCATAATCATAACCACCACGACCTGTACGTTGGTTAGAAGTGTTCGTTACTGAGTTATCAATAGGAACTCCATCCACAACGAATAGGGCTTGGTTATTACCAGTCAAGGACTTTGAACCACGGATAACTACGTTAGTAGATCCACCGATCGAGTTACCTTGTGTGATCTGCACACCTGATACTTTACCAGAAAGTTGTGAAAATGCATTACCTGAACGAACCCGAGTAAGTTCCTCACCTTTTATCTGCTGAGCAGCATAAGGCAATGAATTCTTTGTACGGGTTAAACCCAATGCAGTGACAATCACTTCGTTCAACTCAGAAGCGTCTGAAGCTAAAGCAACATTGATCGTGGATTGAGATCCTACACTGATTGTTTGAGGCTTATAGCCAACAAAACTAAAAACGAGCGCATCTGAATTACTTACCATAATTTTGTAAGAACCGTCAGATGTTGACGTAGTACCACGAGCGGTACCTTTTAGGCTGATACTAACTCCCGGAAGAGCCGAACCATCCTCAGAAGAAGTAACCTTTCCAGTTACTTGCCTTGTTTGAGCTAGAGATGAACTGAATGCAGCCATCACTATTACCCATACGAGTAAGAGTTTTTTCATGTTTGTTTGTTTGTTAATGAAAAAATAATTTTAAAAGTCCCTAAAATTAGGAATTTTTCTATGTATGCCAAAGAAAAAATTAAAAAAATGGCTTATTTAATTGAAAAATTGGGAAAATTAGAAATAAGCCAAAGGATCATTTTGTATTTTTTTAAGTTAATGGCTAAATACAATTAAATTTTTGCACTATTATATGATAAAGTTCAATTCATTATTTGATTGTTAATTATGCCAAAATTAAAAGCAAATAATATTGGGTTGAAAAATATCACTAAATCGTGTCGATAAAATAAACCAATATTATTTTAATATCTCCTCATGCCGACTTGCCAACAAAGCGCGACATGGGGAAATCTTAAAATTCAAAAATTGTTTAGATTAGTTTTATTTATATAATGGCATTC
>JABMMK010000298.1 GCA_013205605.1 Cytophagales bacterium
ATTAAATCAGTATTGGACAGAACTTTGGTTGACGCAAGGTTATAAATTAGGAATGAATGGCTTGGTATG
The DNA here is from genome assembly GCA_013205605.1 of Cytophagales bacterium. Lineage (GTDB taxonomy): Bacteria > Bacteroidota > Bacteroidia > Cytophagales > Spirosomataceae > Aquirufa. The sequence goes on from JABMMK010000298.1 coordinate 70, forward strand.
CGGTATATACAAAATCTCGAATGGAGAAAAAGGTTTCTCTGAGATTGGAAGAAGCGGGAATAGAGAGTTATTGCCCTGTAACCAAACGCAAAAAACAGTGGTCGGACCGGAAAAAGATTGTGGAAGAGGTATTATTTCGTTCCTATGTTTTCGTGAACATCGATTTAATTACGCAGGGGGCCACGGTTAGAAAGACGTTTGGCGTGGTTAATTTTGTGTATTGGTTGCACAAACCTGCGGTGGTGCAGGATGCGGAAATTTTAGCGATCCAACAATTTTTATCGGATCATATGGAGGTTTCTGTCATAGGCGACACCGCGGTGAAAGTAGGTGATTTCATCACGATTGACACAGGGCCACTGAAAGGTCAGACGGCTGAAGTGGTCGGATTAAAAAATAGGAATGAGGTTCGATTGCGTATTGATAGTTTGGGATTTGAATTGGTGGCTAATTTAAGTCATTAATAAATTTTATATATTTGATTTTTAATAAAAGGGATGTTTCAAAAAGCAAATAGTATTGTGGTGGTGGTTGTTTTTGCGATCCTGTGCATTTTCAGTTTTTCTGTTTTTGGCCAAAGGGCCACTGCGCCTATTTTCTCATTTGGCGGAGGTTTTTCATCTAGCAATTACACTCCTTTTTGGCTTAGGGCGAATCAATTTGGCGCTGTTCCTACGGAAGAGAATTATGTTAATGTGGGCGGGTCAACGTACATAGAATACCGAAAAGGGAAAAAGATGGATTGGGGTTTTGGGGCTTCAGGGAGGTTAAACTTGGGTCAAACGAAAGCGGATTTATTAGTCCAAGAGGCGTATTTGAAAGGAAAATGGGGCATATTTGAGTTGTCGGCCGGAAGGAAAAAGTACATTCAAGGCTTGATGGACTCGACTTTAAGTTCGGGTTCTTTCGTCTATTCTGGAAATGCGTTGCCTATGCCAAAGCTTGAAATTGTAGTGAATGAATATTGGCATCCTGATTTTTTAGGAGGCTATTTGGGCTTTAAGGGAAACTATGTTCATGGTATTTTTGATAATAAACGTACCGATGTGGATAATTTTTACTTGCATCAAAAGTCATTTTATGGCCGCATCGGTAAGCCAAATGCAAAGATTAAATTTTATGGGGGCTTTACACACCAAGTTCAGTGGGGTGGAACATTAAAATTCCCAGACCCAACGAACCAGTTGGCCCGCAATGGTAAGATTGCCTCGGGCTTGAGGGATTATGCCTATGTTGTTTTGGCTAGGTCCATGGCAACGGAAGGAGATACGGCTAAATATGGAGTTAATGATGGCTGGAATCGATTAGGAAATCATTTAGGAACGGTGGATGTTGGCATGGAGATCGATGGAAGATTGGGCAAATTCTTTTTTTATAGACAGAGTTATTATGAGGACGGATCTTTATATTATGGAAATAATATAACGGATGGTTTACATGGTATTTCGTATCATACGAAGCGCAAAAAGGGCTTGTTAAAAATAGTCCTCGAATATTTTAACTCTACTTCCCAAGGAGGAACCACCTTTGGCTATACAAATAATATTCGCGGGTTTGATAATTATCAGAATAATGGTGTTTACCGAGAGGGTTGGACCTATTTAGGTAAGGGCATGGGAACTCCATTAATGACCTTAGACAATGAAACGGATTTAAACGCATCTAAAGATGTGTATTTTGATAATAATCGAGTAGAAACTTTTTATGTAGGAGCCGAAGCCATGATTGGAGAAAATCGCCTCGTATTTAGGGGAAGTTTGACGAATTCACATGGCAATTTTTATTCTGAATATGTACCCGTTAAAAAGCAATTGGCCGTTGGACTTCAGTGGCAACGCCAAATTTTTGTCTTTGGACAAGACGCATTTTTATCTGCTAATATTGGCGCCGATATGGGTTCTTGGAAAAAAGATTTAGTGGGGGGAAATTTCACTTTGTCGGTTCCGCTTCAATAATCATTACCCAAAAAACAGGTAACTCACCCCAACAGCCGTAATGATTCCAACCAAGTCTGCAAAAAGACCCGCCCACAACGTATAGCGAATGTTTTTTACTTGGACTGAGCCGAAATAAAGCGCTACGACATACAAAATAGTCTCTGCGGATCCTTGAAATACACAAGCAAGTCTTCCCACAAATGAATCGGGCCCGAAGGTTTTCATCGTGTCGATCATCATGGCGCGGGATCCACTTCCACTAATGGGATGTAAAAGAGCCGTGGGCATCGCATCGGTAAAGCGATTATCTAAGCTCGTTTGTGCGACAAGCCACTTCATTCCATCCACGACAAATCCGAGTGCGCCCGAATTGCGGAGGCAAGAGATGGCGACCAACATACCCACTAGGTAAGGAATGATTTTAACGGAGGTTTCGAACCCGCCTTTAGCTCCCTCCACAAAGGTCCCAAAAATGTCTATCTTTTTCCGAAAGGCGGCCGCGATAAAAGAGAAGATTAATAGAAATAAAATCCCATTGCTAAAGACTTTGGATTGGATCTCGATGGACTCTTTTGGCAACTGGCTAAAGTACCACAATATCCCTCCCAAAAATAAAGTTAGGCCAGAGATCCAAGCAAAAAGCACAGGTTCAAAAAGCTTAATTTTTTGCTTGATGGAAACAACAATCAAACCCGTCATGGTGGTGGCATAGGTCGCCATCAAACAGGGAATAAATACATCTGAAGCATCCTGAGCACCATAAATGGCACGCTGTGCCATAATGCTCAAAGGGATTAAAACGGGTCCCGCGCTATGCAAAACTAAAAACATAATTTGGGCATTGGATGCCGTATCCTTGACTGGATTTATCTCTTGCAGCCCTTGCATGGCCTTAAGCCCAAAGGGTGTTGCCGCATTATCAAGGCCTAATAAATTTGCCGAAAAGTTCATGATCATTTGGCCATGGACTGGATGATCTTGTGGTATTTCAGGAAATAGTCGGGTAAAAAAGGGCTTAATGCGGCGCGCTAAAAAATGGATGGCTCCCGCCTTTTCGCCTATTTGCAAAATGCCCATAAAGAAAGTCATAACTCCGGCGAGGGGTAGGGCGATTTTCATCACAGCCATTTCAGCAGAATCAAACATGCCGTCGACCAGAATTTTAAAAATCTCGGTGTTGCCAAAAAACAAAAACTGGATGATAGCTACGAAAAAAGCGACGCCAAAAAATAAAAACCAAATCCAATTTAAAGCCATGTGAAAAAGGGAATAATAAATTTTGGCTAAATTTAGGGAAATTCTACATTTTCTGATGATTCGATTGACAAACTTACCTGTATTTATTGTTTTTGCTTTGACTGCTTCGCATCAAGGTTGGGCCCAAAACTGTTCCTACGAAGCGGCGATGCTGAAGCAAGGATTAGTGGAAGTTAGCGAAGCAGTTCCTGGCGTAAAGGTCGAATTAAAATATGCGACGCAAGATAACTTCATGAAACGCGATGTGTATGGCTGTTTGCAGCATGGATATTTACAGAAGGAAGTGGTGGATATGCTGAAAAAGGCACAAAAATCATTGGAGGCCAACAAGCCCGGCTATCATTTATTGATTTATGATGCGGCCAGACCTTTATCGATCCAGTGGATTTTATGGAATACTTTGACTCAGTATCCGCCTAATATCCGAAAAAATTATGTCGCTGATCCACGGGAACATTCCATTCATAATTATGGCAGCGCGATTGATTTAACTGTGGCGGATGAAAAGGGAAAGGCTTTGGATATGGGAACTACGTTTGATTTTTTTGGTGAATTAGCTTATCCTTCCAAAGAGCAGGAGCTTTTGGCAAACAACAAATTGTCAAAAAAGGCGTACGAAAATCGGCTTATACTAAGAAACGCAATGAAGGCTGCGGGATTTATGCCGATCGAATATGAATGGTGGCACTTTAATGCGTTTTCACGCGCTGAGGCTAAACGGCGATACCAAGTAGTTCAATAAATAGGGCTTTTTATCCTGATTGCTTGCCGTTTATCCAAAAATCAGTTTTGGGGCACGTCAAAATTCGTAACATTGCAGAAATATATTGAAAGAGATGAATGCAAAAAAATTAGTCATATTATTTTTCCTATTGGGAGCTGTTCCATTTGTTGGCATTAGCCAAACGGCGATTCAGGGAAATGCTAAATTAACGAAACTTACATTAACCCAGGCGGTAGAGACGGCTTTGCAGCATAATCTGAATGTAAGGTCCTATGAGGTTAATTTGCAAAATGCGGAGTTAACGTACCAACAAGCGAAATATAATCAGCTGCCTTCTATAAACGGAAACATGAACCAAGCGGCGAGTTTTGGTCGGTCGATTAATCCCTACACGAATGGATATGATTCGCGAAACATTAATTATTACAATGTCGGCTTGAATGCCAACGTGTTGTTGTTTAATGGGGGCCAATTAAAAAACAGCATATCTCAGAGTGATTTTAATTTAAAGGCGACAAGGGAGGATTTGGTGTCTATTCGCGAAAATATTTCGTTGCAGGTGGCACTGTCGTATTTGTCTATTTTAAATGCGGAAGACCAATTGAGCATCGCCAAAACTCAAACGGATATTACGAAATTACAGATTGAAAGAACAGAGAAATTAGTTCGTGCCGGGTCATTAGCAAATTCGAGTTTATTGGATTTGAAGGCGACTTTGGCCAACGAGGAATCCAATCTTGTCACGTTTCAAAGTAATTTGGATATTAATAAATTAACGCTGTTACAGTTGTTAAATGATTCGAGCATTCAGCTATTTGAGCTGGAGCGCATTCAGGTTCCGGTGCCAAGTTCTAAGGCTTATGATGTCAGTATTGCCGATATATATACGAAAGCGTTGTCGGCCCAACCGTTAATTCGGGCTGCGGATTTTCGGGTTCAGGGGGCTGCCAAAAGTATAGAAGTAGCAAAAGCATTCCGATTGCCGAGCATTTCCTTGAATGGGAGTTGGTCTGCGAATCAATCTAATGCGTTAAAATCAGTAGAAGTTTTAGGTTCTCAAACGGTTAATTTAGGAAATGTAGCTATAGCTGGACAAAATTACCCAATCACAACGACTCAGATGAAGTTTGGGGAGGGCACGACGGTTGGTTATTTTGATCAGTTGAACAATACGCAAAACAAGGTGATCTCGTTGAATTTAAACATTCCTATTTTTGCCAAAAATTTTAATAAGACAAGGGTTTCGCAGGCTAATTTACAGCGCATGAATTTGGAGATAGAGGCGGAACGCGCACGTTTAACATTGCGTCAAAATATAGAGCAGGCATATGTGAATATGTTGAATGCGGCGAAGAGATATGAGGCGGGGAATGTACAAGTATTTGCTTTAGAAGAATCTTTTAGGGCTTCGGAAAGTCGTTTTAATGCAGGCACGATTGACTTTGTCAGTTATAATTTGCAGAAAACAAATTTGGACAAGGCGAAATTGAGTTTGATTCAGGCCAAATATGATTTTGTGTTTAGGACGAAGATTTTGGATTTTTATCAAGGGAAGAGTTTGACTTTTTAAAAAAAAGTCAAATTAGGTAAGAGGTAACAGGTATTAGGTAAAAAGTATTAGGTAACAGGTAAAAAGTAATAGATAACAGGTAAAATATTATAAATTAAAATGGTAGGTTGGCGGGATGCGACTTTTTATGAATCAAAAAATTATGGCAACAAAGAATAATAAAAAAACGTGGATTATCATCGCAGCGGCGGTCGTAGTAATTTTGGGAGGCTTGTGGTTGGCCAAGAAGATGGAATGGATCGGAAAGGTGGAGCCTACGGAGGTGGAGTTGACGAAGGCGGCTAAAGCGACGATTATAGAGAAGGTATCGGCTTCGGGTAAGATTCAGCCGGAGGTGGAAGTGAAAGTTTCACCGGATGTGTCTGGGGAGATTGTGTCGTTGAAGGTGGCAGAGGGAGATTCTGTGGTGGTGGGCCAAGAAATTTTGAAGATACGTCCGGATAACTATGTGAGTTTATTGGCTCGAGCGGAGGCGCAGGTCAATGCGATGAAGGCGAGTACGGAACAAAGCAAGGCGGTATTAGCACAAAGTGAAGCGAGATTAAGTAAGTCTAAAATTGATTTTGACCGAAATGTAAAATTGCATAATGATAAGGTGATTTCGGATGCGGACTTTGATCAGTTCCAGTCGGCATACTTAGTAGCCAAGCAGGACTTAGAGGCGGCAAAGGCGAATGTGAAAGCGGCAAATTTTAATGTAAAGAGTTCGGAGGCGGCTTTAAAAGAGGCGCGGACTAATTTAACCAAGACGACGATTTATGCGCCACAGAGTGGCATCATTTCTAAGTTGAACGTGGAATTAGGCGAGCGTGTGGTGGGAACGTCGCAGATGGCGGGAACGGAGATGTTGCGGATTGCGAATTTGAATAACATGGAAGTTCGGGTTAATGTGAATGAGAATGATATCACGAGGGTCAGTTTGGGTGATACGGTGATGATTGACGTGGATGCATTTTCTTCCTCGGAGCGCAAGTTTAAGGGTCTGGTGTATGAGATAGCGAGTTCGGCAAATTCATCGGGTGCGGCTTCTATGTCTACGGATGCGGTGACAGAGTTTGAGGTGAAGATTCGTATTTTACGCAGCTCGTATAGTGATTTAATTAAGGGCAAATTATCATATCCGTTGAAACCTGGGATGACGGCATCGGTTGAGATTTTGACGAATAGAAAAGATCAAATATTAACGGTTCCTTTGTCTGCGGTTACTACCCGTGAGATTGGTGCTAAAGTGGAGGAGGTTAAAGATGAGGCCATGGCTAAAAATGGTGCGACAGCTGTAACTCAAGAGGATGCCAATACGGCTAAGCGCAGGAAGGAAAACACGAAGGAGGTTGTTTTTGTTATGGAGAAGGGCCAAGTGAAGCAAATCCAAGTGAAGACAGGCATTTCTGATTTTGATAACATTGAGATTATCTCGGGCTTGAGTGAAGGCCAAGAAATCATTTCTGGCCCGTATGCAACGGTTGCGAAGAAGTTGAAGGAAGGGGACAAGGTGAAAAAAAAGGAAATAAAGTCGGCGGATCGTAGCGCAGAGAAGAAATAAATCGAAAAAAACGGGGGGCTATCTTGCATTTAACGAATTAGCCCCCTATTTTTGCATTCCCGTTAAGGGCATATTCCTTCTTAGCTCA
>JABMMK010000299.1 GCA_013205605.1 Cytophagales bacterium
AGGATTGCACCTAAACCAGCAGAGGCTGTTGTGTTGGCCGTTGCAATAGCCACAGGGTTTGCCGCACGATAGGCCAAATTGTTTCGGTTTGATTCCCACATTAATGGGTAATAATCAGCTGCTCCTACACGGTCGTACTCAGGAAGAGCACGTGTGTTAAAACCTTTGGTGTATTTGATATTGATTGAGTTCTTTCCTTTAGTCCCTTTTTTAGTGGTCACCATCACAACTCCGTTGGCAGCACGAGCCCCATAAAGAGCTGTTGACGCCGCATCCTTCAAAACCGTGATCGTCTCAATATCGTCATTATTTAAATTAGCAATACTGGCAGAAAACGGAACTCCATCCACCACATATAAAGGTGCATTGGATGAAGAAATAGAACCAAAACCACGTATACGCACGTCAGGCGAAGAACCCGGTTGGCCCGATGTAGAGGTAGTCGTAACCCCTGGAGCAATACCTTCTAAAGCCTGACCTATATTCGTAATAGGCCTAACTGCTAATTTCTCCGCGCCAATTTTAGCCGAAGAACCCGTAAAACTAGACTTTTTAGCTGTTCCAAAGGTAGTGATGACCACCTCATCCAAGGTTTCATTGGCCGCCAACAATTGAACATTGATCACCGACTTGTTACCTACTAAAATCTCTTGATTTACATACCCTACATAGGTAAAAATTAATGAGCTTGTAGATCCTACATTAATTTTAAACGAACCATTCACATCTGAATTGGTACCTCGGTTCGTTCCTTTGATCGAGATAGTCACTCCAACTAGTGCCTCTCCCGCATCATTGGTTACTTTTCCAGTAACCTGTCTTTCTTGGGCGTACAATGGACTCAATGCCGCAACCCAAAGAATCATCAATAAAAGTAATGTTTTCCTCATAAATTGAATTTTGATTGTTAATGAAAGAATTTAAAAAGCAAATGTAAAAGAGTTTATAATACAATAATAACACTATCATTAAAATTTATTTACAATTATTTAAAATAAATCTCAAACATTAACTCGTAAAAAATAAAAAGGTTTTAGAAATTTAAAACAGCATGTTTGATTTTTTCACGTTTCCAAGTGTAGGTGATGTGAATGCGGCCATCCCGTGTTTGAATTATGGCTGGGTAAGAGAATTCTTTCAATGGCGTGTTTTCTAATTCGCCTACTTTAGTCCAATGTGTCCCATCTTTTGACGTAGAAACGGCTAATATCTCACGCTCCCCTTCCGTTTCTTTAGGCCTATTTCCGAGTGGATTATGAACCAAAACATGTAAGCCATTTTTTAACGTTATGGCATCACTACCTGAATTGGGATTTTTTAAATTCGTTTTTTTCAAGGGGGTCCAAGTATTTCCTTGGTCTGACGAATAGGCCTCCATGATAAAACCCGTATTGCTTCTACAAAGTAATTTCATTCGACCGCCCTGTAGAAAAATGACGCTGGGCTGGATAGCTGAAAAACTTTTGCCATCATTTAAGGCTTTCGTTTTTTTCCAAGTCCTGCCGCCATCTTTCGTCATTTCAAAATGCAATTTATCCCCTGAATCTTCCGAACTACTTGGGCATAAAAGAGTACCATCAACTAATAAGAGTGGCTTGTTTTTGACCGGTCCCAAAATACCTTTGGGTAATTTTTCCGCCGCAGACCAAGTTAGCCCTGCGTCTTTTGAGCGCTTCAGCATTCCCCACCATTGAGATGGCTTGGGACCCACTTTATAAAATAATATTAATTCGCCTTGAGGCATTTGGAATAATACGGGGTTCCAACAAGGATACTGGACTTTTTTATTTTGAATCCCATCTGCTACTTGGACCGGGGGAGTCCAACGGCCTTGAACATTTCGACTCAACCAAATACCCACATCTTTATTTCCTTCATCACTGCCCGCAAAAAAAGCAGAAACTAATCCCTTAGGCGTTTCTACAATCGTAGACGCATGACTTGAGGCAAAAGGTGCCTTGGTAAAAATAAACTCGGAGGGTAATTTCTGAGCACAAACACCCACACTTACCAACACACATAGCCCCCAAATAAATACCCTCATCCGATTCATAAAATTTATGATTTAAAAATACGATCCATTAAAATCCACTTCTCTCCATTTTTTGCCCAAGGCAAGGGCTTTTGAAATTTCCACATCAACTCCTCCCAAGCGGCAATCTTTGGATTTGTCGCATCAAAAACTGCTTTCTTTTCAAAAGTAAACTCATCCACCGTTTCCAAAATCATGAACATCCGATTGCCCGTTCTAAATATTTCTATATTTAAAACTCCCGCGTCGATATCATGCTGAGTCACCTCGGGCCACGCATTACCCTTCGCATGATAGTGTTCATATTCTTTAATTAATTCTGAATCATCCACTAGATCTAAAGCCAAACAAAATCGTTGCATAATATTATTA
>JABMMK010000300.1 GCA_013205605.1 Cytophagales bacterium
AAGAATTAGCCCAGGTCCCAAAGGAGGCTGAACAGAACGTCTTTTCTGCTCCGTTGTACTGTGCGATGCTATGTAGAAAGAGTCTTGAAGAATGGGTGCGATGGATGTATGAACATGATGAGGATCTAGAACTTCCTTACGATACAACGTTAAACTCTTTGATGCACAACCAGTCTTTCAAGGACATTGTTGCACCATCTCAATTCCAGCAAATTAACTTAATTAGGAAGCTGGGTAATTCTGCTGTTCATACGACAGCTAAGATTAAAACTCAAGAGGCTTTACATGGTCTACAATTACTCCACGGCTTCATTCGTTGGGTTATGTTGATCTATTCTGAGGTCAGAGTACCAAGTGCTCCTTTTGACGAAAATCTTGTCCCAAAGGCAGAGAATAAAGAGAAGACAAAAGAAGAGTTACAGAAGCTTGAAAGGGCTTTCACAGAGCAACAAGATAAGCTTCAAAAGGTATTAGAAGAACTTCAGGAGATAAAAGCTCGTAAGGAGAAGAATGTAACTGTCGTACTTCCTCCAATGGATCCCAATGAGGATTTAACAAGGAAAACATACATTGATACATTACTACGTGAAGCAGGTTGGGATCCTTATGGATTTAATGTAAATGAGTATCCAGTAAAGGATTGCATGCCAACTGGTGATGGAGAAAATAATGGACCAGGACGAGTTGATTATGTGCTTTGGGGAGATGATGGCAAACCTTTGGCTTTAGTTGAGGCAAAGAAGACAAGTAGGGATTCAAGAGTAGGTCAACACCAAGCAAAATGCTATGCTGATTGCTTACAGAAAGAATTTAAGGGACATCGGCCTATTATCTTCTATTCCAATGGCTTCAATACTTACATCTGGGATGATTTAAACTATGCTCCAAGAGAAGTTCAAGGTTTTTATACTAAAAGTGAGTTAAATACTCTCATTAATAGGAGGACTTATCGTAAGAATCTATCTGACCAAACAATAAATAACTCTGTAACTGACAGATACTATCAGCATGAAGCTATACGGCGTTTTGCTGAAAAGCTTGAATTAAAGCACAGAGAAGGATTGATGATCATGGCAACAGGTACAGGTAAAACCCGTGTCGCTGCTTCAGTGATCGATTTCTTAAGTAAAGCTGGGTGGGTTAAAAGAGTTCTTTTCTTAGCTGATAGAAATGCTTTGATTCATCAAGCTAAAACAAGCTTAAATGTCTTCCTGCCTAATCTTCCTGCTGTTGACTTAACAAAAGACAAGGAGAACGACAGTTCAAGAATTGTATTCTGTACCTATCAAACAATGATCAACATGATTGACGGGGAGGTCGATGGAGAGAATCGTTTCTATGGTGTTGGTCATTTTGACTTAATCATCTTTGATGAAATCCACCGTTCAGTTTATAATCGTTATAGAGCCATCTTTAACTATTTTGATGGAATTCGATTGGGATTAACAGCTACACCTAGGTCAGAAACGGATCGTGATACTTATGGTCTTTTCCATATGGAGCCCGGTGTGCCTACCTATGCATACGAATTAGATCAAGCGGTAAAAGATAGATGGCTTGTGCCCCCAAAAGCTATTTCTGTACCATTAAAATTTCACAGAGAAGGAATTAAGTATGCCCTACTTTCAGATGAAGAGAAGCAGAAATATGAAGAGGAATTTGTTGATCCATTGACCGGAGAATTTCCAGAGGAGATAGACTCAGCCGCTCTAAACAAGTGGTTGTTTAACACAGATACAGTAGACAAAGTCCTAGCTCATTTAATGGAGTACGGTATCAAGGTAGAAGGCGGTGACAAGCTAGCCAAAACCATGATCTTCGCCAGATCTCATAAGCATGCCATATTCATTCAAGAGCGATTCAACAAGCAATTCCCTGAATACTCTGGTGATTTCTTAAGTGTGATTGATTACCAGCAGGAATATAAGTATGACTTACTGGCAAGGTTTAAGACAAAGAATAAACTACCACAAATAGCAGTATCAGTTGATATGCTAGATACTGGTATTGATGTTCCTGAAGTTTGTAATCTTTTGTTCTTTAAGCCTGTAAGAAGTCGGACTAAGTTCTTTCAGATGATTGGTCGAGGTACTCGTTTGTGCAAGGATCTATTTGGTCCGGGTATCGATAAAAACCAGTTTGTCATCTTTGACTTCTGCCAAAACTTCGAATACTTTGATGAGAATCCAAAAGGTTTAGAGGGGAAGCAAGCAAAGGGGCTATCACAGAGATTATTCGAGATCAGACTTAAGCTAGCACAGATTTTGCGTTACCAGGATGATGCTTCCTTAAAGGCATATGCTGAGCAGCTTATTGGATTCTTAATAAATCAAACGCAACAACTGAACACTTTTAGCTTTTTGGTTAGAGTTCATCAGCAGGTTGTTGAAAAGTACAAGGATCCACATGTTTGGAATGTCTTAAGTGAGCTAGAAATCAAGGAGCTTATTACAACTATAGCACCACTAGTAAGTGAATCAAGCGAAGATGAATTAGCCAAACGCTTTGACTTACTTATGTACGACATTCAAAACCTTACGTTGGAGGGCAATACGAGACAAATAGCTTTGATAGGTAAAGTTAGGGCCACAGCTGGACAATTAAGTAAGAAAGCTTCAATACCATCTGTAGGCCAAAAATTAAACCTATTAAGAGAAGTTCAACAACCAGAATATTGGGCAGGGATTTCTGTTTTAGGAATTGAGCAATTACGATTAGAATTAAGGGATATTATTAAGTTTCTTGATTCTGGTATTGTTACATTAGTTTATACTGATTTTGAAGATGCCATTACAGGTGTTGGAGAACAACGAACTATTTATCAAACCCAAGACCTAGAAACTTATAGAAGTCGTGTCGCTGATTACCTAAGGCAACAATCTAACCTTATGGTTATTCAAAAGCTTCATAGAAACATTCCAATTACAGCAGGTGAACTAGAAGAGCTTGAGAGACTATTATTTGAGCAAGGAGCAGTAAGTACCAAAGAAGAACTTCAGTCAGCTCTTGGTAACAAGCCACTTGGAACATTTGTAAGAAGCATTATAGGAATGGAAGTAAGTGCTGCCAAGGAAGCATTCTCAAGTATCTTAGAGAACAAAACTCTTAATTCTCAACAGATACGCTTCATGGATCAAATTATTGACTTCTTTGCTCATGAGGGCTACATAGAACCTTCCAGATTATTTGAATCTCCTTTTAGTGACATCATTGATGGAGGAATAAGTGGAGCCTTTGACAATGATACCTCCATGAAAATTATTCAAATGATTGAGGGAGTTAATGAGAACGCCTTAATACTAGCATAAAATAATATTAAATATTCTTAAATAAACTATAACCACCCTATGCCCCTAACATTTTTACTATCACAAACTTCATCCAACTGGAAGCTATCAGAAGCATCAGAGAAAATAGTCATCTTTAAACCTGTAGAAACTTCAGATCCTAGTGCAGCCATTTGTTTTGTTCCTAGGACAGACAACCCTGAAAAGGCAATGGCTCTGTTAAAAGGGAAAGGTTTGCCTCTTAATGGTCAAGATTTAATATTCCAGAAGGAAATCAAACCAAAGGATTATTTAAGCTTTGCAGCCCAGATGCATGAAATAGTATCAATGGATTTAGAAGGATTTGACTTATAGCTATTCTGCTAAGGTTATTATCATTGATCAATTTAGATTTCTTGGCCTTTCAGCAAGTCACTATTGTATAGATTTGTTTCAGGATTTATTGCAACCTTATTATGCTCTTCAAATATGGTCGCCTTAATTGATTAAATAAACCAAACTTAAGTCTTCTAGAAGCCAAATATATCCTCCCAAAAACAGAGATTTCTGTAGCTAGGGGAAATATTTTAACCATAATCGCAACTAAGTCGGTTTTCATGGAGGTCTTAAAATTTAGCTTATTTATAATATATATATGAATGCAAATCTTTGATCTGGGGCAAGTTTCTAGTAAGAAAAATCAACTAGTGAGTCACAACGATTATTTTTGACCAGTAAAATAGCCTTTCATTGAGCCAATTGTTAGTTTTTTGAAGGTTAAGCGAGTCGCAAAGTGAGTCAAAAAGTGGGTCAAAACTAGTAAAAATGACCAATATCTTGAAAATCTGAAGTCTTTAATTAACTTTGAGAAAATTTATTGTTCAACTGGCAAAGGTCCTTAAAGTCAATAAAACCTTGTTTAAACAAAAAAGCCCGACATTTCTGTCGAGCTTTCATGAGCCTCCTATCGGGATCGAACCAATGACCTACTGATTACAAGTCAGTTGCTCTACCAGCTGAGCTAAGGAGGCTTAAATTGGACTGCAAATTAACCGAATTAGGTTAAAATGCCAAACCTACCTTGAAAAAAATTACTCTTTTTTCAATTTTTCTAATTCCGCTTCTGCTTCCAAAATCTTTTTCTCCACTTCAGCTCTAAACTTATCCGAGTTTTTCGACTTAGCAAAAAACTCTAAGTTATTGGTTAACACGGCGATATCATTTTCTAAAGCCTGAATTTTTTTACGAGCATCTGGAGCAGCGGATTTTCTTTCTTCTGTGCTGTGATGTGTTTCTGCCGACAATGATTTCAATTCAAATCCCCAGGCCGCCAATTTTTCAGCCGGTTGGGTTCTCGCAAAGTCAATTAACGAATTCCAAGAATTCCTGAATTTCTCTTGAATATTCCTAACATCTTTTCTTGGCACATAACCGATAGCATCCCAATCAGCTTTGATGATGCCTAAATTGGCCAACGACTCAGCGTCTTTTAACATAGCTTGCATGGTAGATAAAATACCCGTTTTAGCCGTTAGATTAGCTTCAAATTCCTCATCCTGAGGTCCTTTGTTTTTCTCTCTCTTTAAATTAAAGTAAGCATCACAAGCAGCCTTGAATTTAGCATAAATTTGATCTTTTTGCTTTTCAGGTACATGCCCGATCTCTTTCCAACGTTTTTGAAGCCCAATCACCATGTTGGTAATTTCAGGGGTTTCTGTACCCGTTTCTACGATTCCATTAACTTGGTCTACTAACAATTGCTTAGCTGCCAAATTAGCTTTTCTTTCAGCGTCAATCTTACTGAAAAATTCACTTTTATGTTTAAAGAATGTTTTTAAGTCAGACCAGAAAAGATGACTCACTTCTTTTCCGCCTTCACGAGGCATGCCGCCTTTCAATTTCCCCCACTGCTCTTGCAAGGCTAAAACAGCTTTGGACGTTTGATTCCACTCCGATATACTGACCGAAGTAAAGGACGCATAGGTATGCATCAAATCTGACAATTCTTTTTTGACGGCTAAGTTTTCTTGGTATATGCCTTTTTGAGCCTCATTTACCTGCCTTTTTTGCTCAAATAAAACATCAAGTGACTTCTTCACTCGCAACCACATGGCCTCATTCGCATCTCGATGCGCTGGCCCAATGTGTTTATATTCTTCAAATAATTCTTCCGCCTCTTTTAATAATTTTTGTAAAGCTCCGCCCGCCTGAATGGCTTCGGCCAATTTCTCTAGTTTAGCTGCAATGACTTCTTTCGCCTGTAAATTCTTTTTGCGATCTAATTCTAATAATTCAAAGAAGATGCTCCGATTGCTATAAAAACGGTCCACTAAGGCGTGGTAACTTTGCCAAAGCGTTTGGTTCATATTTCCCTGAACACTACCTAAGCTCTTCCACTCATCCTGTAACTTTTTAAATGCCTTAAAACTTGCATTTACATGCGCAGGATCTGAATTATCGTCCGCATCTGCTAAAACTCTAAGCTCATTAATTAATCTTGTCTTTCCTTCTAATGCCTTCTCCCTCATTTTTTCCATTTGTTGGAAAAATGTCTGACGCTCCCCACGTATAAACTGAATACAAGAATCGATTTTTTGATTTATTTCATCCCCTTTGAACGAAAACCCTTCCTCAGATTGTTCATTAGATTCTTTGAAACTAGCAAGCGCCTCATTCTTCTCTCCAAATTTTATTTTTTCAAAAGCGATTTTGGCCTCTTTCGAAATTTCGTCAATTTTCTTGAACGTACCCGATGCAGCTTGCACTTGAATAATGGATTTAGCTGATTCGAAAAATGCCAATAAACTTTCTTTTGAAAGATTAAGATAATCTAAAACAGGATAAATGATGGTTTTATCTTCAACTGCATGCTCTTGCTTAGGCAATTGGATATCTAACATTTCTGAAGTAGAATTTACTTCTGGTTCTGGTATTTCGGCTACAAGCTCTGGGATTACACTTTCCACATTTTCTTCTGCAACCAATGCTACTGGGGTTTCAATAGTAATTGCTTCAGGTTCTTCTTCAGCGACGGTTTCGTCAACAACTTCTTGAGGAGCTTCTTCAACAACAACAGTTTCTTCAACAGCAACGGTCTCTTCAACAATTTCTTGAATGGGTTCTTCAGCAACAGCGGTTTCTTCAACAGCTACCGTCTCATCAACAATTTCTTGAGTGGGTTCTTCAGCAGCAGCGATCTCGTCAACCATTATTTCTTCGGATTCCAATGATGGAACATCTTCTTCTTCAATGGCTGGTTCTAAAGCAGTTTCGGATTCAGTTTCAATGCTCTCCAGTGCTGATTCTATTTCAGCCGTCGGCGTTTCTGTTTCCGGCTCTGTAGCCATGGATTCTTTTAAAACTTCTGGGTTTTCCGCCTCTGAAGCTTTTTTTGTTTCATCATTTTCTTCCGTCATCATAATCGTCGTTGTTTGCGTTTTTACTAAACTAATTTTTCAAAAATACGCTCAATCGATACAGCATGGCCAATTTTCTCTTTTAGGTCTGCTATAGAAATGCGCTCCTGACTCATTGTGTTTCGATCACGGATCGTTACCGTTTGATCTTCCATCGTTTGATAATCAACGACTACACAATAAGGGGTACCAATTAAATCTTGACGAGTATAACGCTTGCCTATGGCGCCGCCCTCATCATACGTGGTATTAAAGGCAAATTTAATCTGATTCACTATTTCTTGTGCTTTTTCAGCAAGACCATCTTTTTTAACCAATGGCAAAACCGCTACTTTAACGGGGGCTATGGCCGGATGGAAATTCAAATATACACGTTGTTTTTCTTGTTCTCCTTCACCCACTGTTTCTTCTGTGTAAGCATTGCAAAGGATGGCTAAAAATAAGCGATCCGCACCTACCGAAGTCTCTACTACATAAGGGATGTAATTTTCATTGATTTCCGGGTCGAAATATTGCTGCTTCTTCTTCGAAAGTTCTTGGTGACTCTTCAAATCAAAATCAGTTCTCGAATGGATACCCTCCATTTCTTTAAATCCGAACGGAAATTTGTATTCAATGTCGACGGCGGCGTTAGCGTAATGCGCCAACTTATCATGGTCGTGGAATTTTAACGAATCAGCGGGTAAACCTATGGCCTGATGAAATTTCATTCGCGTCTCTTTCCAAGTCGCATACCAGTCCATTTCAGTGCCTGGGCGAACAAAAAATTGCATTTCCATTTGCTCAAACTCACGCATTCTAAAGATAAAATTACGTGCAACGATCTCATTACGAAACGCTTTGCCTATCTGAGCAATCCCAAAAGGAATCTTCATACGGCCCGTTTTTTGAACATTTAAGAAGTTGACAAATATCCCTTGAGCCGTCTCTGGCCTTAAATAAATTAAACTTGCGTCCTCTGAAACCGCACCCACTTGTGTCGAAAACATCAAGTTGAACTGTCGGACTTCTGTCCAATTAGCCGTATTGGATACGGGACAAGTAATATTTTGATCGATAATAAGTTGGCGCACGCCCTCTAAATCTCCCGCATCTAAATATTTAGCCATACTTTGCATCAATGCCTTGGCCTCATCCGCTTTCCCTTGATCTTCCAAAAGCGCTGATCTGTCCTCTAATAAAGTATCTGCCCGATATCGTTTTTTGGAATCTTTATTGTCAATCATGGGATCATTGAAGGAATCTACATGGCCAGAAGCTTTCCAAGTTAATGGATGCATGAAGATAGAAGCATCGATTCCGACTACGTTGTCTTGCAACATGGTCATCGCTTTCCACCAAACTGTTTTTAAATTATTCTTTAATTCAACACCGTTTTGACCATAATCGTACACAGCTTGAAGTCCATCGTAGATCTCTGATGACGGAAAAACAAATCCATATTCTTTAGCATGCGAAATAATATCTTTTAAAGCTGAGGCTGTATCGATCTTTTTATTTTCCATTCAATCAATCAAATTAGTTCGCAATTTACCGAAAAGAATGAAAGTTTGAGGCTTAGAATAGATTTTTCTTAATTTTGCATCAAATAAAATTCATGAAAAAAATTCTGTGCATTCGATTTTCATCCATTGGAGATATAATCTTGACGACTCCGATCGTTCGTGCATTGAAAACTAACTACCCCGAAGCTGAAATTCATGTTGTGACAAAAGCTCAGAATGTCCAACTTTGGGATGAAAATCCTCATGTTTTTGCCGTGCATGCCTATGAGGGAAGTATGTGGAAATTGGCCAATAAACTGCGAAAAATCGGTTTTGACGCGATTGTCGACCTTCATAAAAATCTTCGTTCACATCTGTTATGTGCACTTTTATTTAAACGGCCTTTTCAAATTAACAAATTTACGGCTGAGCGAAAATTGCTGGTCAAAAAGAAAATCAATCATTTACCTAAGAAACATTTAGTGGATCGGAATTTTGATGCTTTGAAATCCGTAGGAATTGAGAATGATCAAAAGGGTTTAGATTTTTTCATACCCAAAAATCAAGAAATTAATCCTGCTGATCTTGGTGTTAAAGGGAAATACATTGTGTATGCCATCGGTGGCCAACATATTACCAAGGTGCTTTCTTATCCCAAAATGATCGAGTTATGTGATCAAATAAATGCCCAAATTGTGTTGATCGGGGATGCATGGGATGCCCATTATGGCTATCGATTATCGACCTTGTTTCCTGAAAAAGTAATTGATTATTGCAATAAAACGACCATCGCACAATCAGCAAGTTTGATGCGTCAGGCAGAGTTTGTCATCACGCATGACTCGTCGATGATGCATATTGCTGCCGCCTTGAAAAAGAAAATATTTGTCATTTGGGGTAGTACGCATATTGATTTTGGCATGTATCCATATCAAACTGAATTTGTTTCTATTTCAAATGAGGATTTGGCTTGTCGGCCTTGCACAACTCAAGGGACTAATTTTTGCCCTCTTTATCATTTTGATTGTATGAATAAAATATCTTTGGAACCTATTATAAGCGCTGCAGCATTATTATGAAAAATGTATCATTTGCCTTAATCCAATTATCCTGCAACGAAGATCAGTCAAAAAATACAGAAAAAACATTTTCTGCGATTCGTGACGCGGCATCGAAGGGAGCCCAAGTTATTTGCCTTCAAGAATTATTTCAGTCGGTCTATTTTTGCTACGAAGAAAATCCTTCTTTTTTTGATTTAGCGCAAACAATACCTGGTCCATTGACCAATCAATTGGGAGATTTAGCGAAAGACTTAGGGGTGGTAATCGTCGCATCCATGTTTGAAAAAAGAGCAGCGGGTATTTTTCATAACACCACAGCGGTGATTGACGCAGATGGCCAATTCCTTGGAAAATATCGAAAAATGCATATTCCAGATGATCCTGGATATTATGAGAAATATTATTTTACACCCGGCGATCTAGGGTATTTGGTGTTTGACACGCAATATGCCAAAATAGGTGTGCTTATTTGTTGGGATCAATGGTATCCTGAGGCGGCCCGTTTAACGGCCTTGAAGGGGGCGGAAGTTTTGGTCTATCCGACGGCGATTGGTTGGGATTTAGAGGAAAAAAACAACGAAATAAACCGAGAACAATATCAGGCTTGGCAGACGATTCAGCGCTCACATAGTGTGGCTAACGGCATTCCAGTAGTATCGGTAAACCGGGTAGGGGTGGAGCATGGACAGCAATTTTGGGGTGGAAGTTTTGTTTCCAACGCTTTTGGACGTGTTATTTTCCAAGCATCTCACGATCAAGAGGAAATAGCTATCGTGGCTGTAGACGTTGATTCCAGTGAATATTACCGTAAAACGTGGCCATTCTTCAGGGATCGTAGAATTGATTCCTATGGCGATATCACCAAACGGTTTAATGATTAATTACTCAATTAGATCTCCTAAAAACATTAAATAAGGAGCACCTAGACCAGAATCTATGTCCCTAAATCTGTGGTAATTACCTGAAATCAGGTTTAATAAGGTCTTTTTTAGTCTTTGCCAACGAGCCTTAGGAAGTTTTGCTCGTCGATTATAATATTCGATTTTGGTATCCAAAGGCTCGAATGATTGATTGGGAAATTTTTCGGCAATCGCAATTTTCAACTGACTTAAGTAATCTAATCTTTTTTCATAGGGGCCTACTTTTTCTGAATGTGGCCTTTTCATCCTTTCCCAAAGGGTAGGAGGAGTTCCTTGAAAACCTAATACACCTACTTGTTGCTCAGAATG
>JABMMK010000301.1 GCA_013205605.1 Cytophagales bacterium
AAAAGTAGACTTAGTAGCCCAGTTTCGGAAAGAAAACGTCGATTTCTCAAAAATCGAACAGACCCGAGCATCCAGAACTATAGTCAATACTGGCCTTGAAGCGTACGTCGGAACTTGGGGAACCGCTCAAAAAAAACATCTGTTAAATCGTGTTTTAACAGGTTATGGAAGTAGGCATTTATTGGACCTCAACAACCTTTCTCTACAAAAATCCTTAGACTTAATCTTTACGCCCGAAAAACAACCGAGCGTTCCGGTCAATGACTATGATTATGAAATCACAAAAGAGGAAACCGAAAAACAAGGACACGTATATATAGAAGCGGGGAAAGAGTATGTATTTGCTCCCGAACCGAATGGATCTCCATGGCCTAGGCATCAATCGCATGACGCATGGCTTTTTAGAAACATGGCACAGCAAAGTACATCAGTACATTGGCGTATGGTTTTCTTTCTTCATAATCTCTTAGCTGCCGGAAAAGGAAGCGTGAAAATGTTGTATCAATACTACATAACTCTCTTTAATACTTCCTTTGAGTCTTACAAAACCACGATTTACAAAATTACATTGGACCCATTAATGTTGGACTACCTCAACCTACAGCACAGTCAAAAAAGAAACCCCGATGAAAATTATGCCCGCGAATTACAAGAATTATTTACCGTAGGAAAAGGACCTAAATCTCAATTTACAGAGGAGGATGTTAGTGAAATGGCTCGATTATTAGTAGGCTGGCAATTCAACAATGACAGTAAAAACAAAATGACTGGTCCTATCACCAATATTTTCAATGATTGGAATCATGATACCGAAGACAAAAAATTCTCAGCTTTTTATAGCAATCGCGTTATAAAAGGCCGAAAAGGCCAAGATGGCAAAAAAGAATTAGATGAAGCGATAGACATGCTTTTCAGCACGAACGAATGCGCATTGTATTTGTCAAGGAGGCTATACCAATTTTTCTGCTATCCTATGATTAACGATACCGTAGAAAAAAATGTCATAGTGCCTATGGCTGACCTACTTCGTAAAAATAATTACGAACTAAAAGTTCCACTTCGTGCACTTTTAGGAAGTGCTCATTTTTACGACAACTCGTTTTATAATTCCATGATTAAATCGCCTCTTGAATTTATGTTTGGGTTTTATAAAGAATTTGAAATGAATTTGTTCAATACGGGAGGAGGGGATATTCCAAAACGCTTTTCAGACCCCCTAACAGCTAATTATCACAAATTCAAACAGATGCAAGGGGCAATGAACAATATAGGTTTGAACTATACAGATCCTCCTAGCGTATCCGGTTGGCCCGCCTATTACCAAGCCCCTGTTTACGATTTGTTTTGGATCAATTCTGACACCATAGCCAAAAGATCCAATTCTGCAAATGGTATTGCCAAATGGGGCTCATATCTAGGCCCAGGCGATACCAAAGGAAATGTACACTTACAAATAGACAAAATTAAGTTTGTCAGCAGTTTGAAATCTCCTGAAAACCTCGACCTGGTCATCGACGAAACAGTAGAAAGGATCATGAGTGCTCCTATCTCTGATAAGGCCAAAGCGCGCATTAAAGCAAGTGTTTTGGGAGGAAATGCCCCTTCTTATTATACACAATTATATCAGTCTCACATGAGTAAACAGACTGAAGAGACTCGATCAATTTTAAGTAACCGATTAGAAAATTTGTTTGGCGCTTTATTCCAAATGGGAGAAATCCAATTATTTTAATATGGATAGAAGAAAATTTATACATCAAATGACACATGCGGCAGCCTTGCCTGCATTGTTTTCTTCTATTCCCTATGAATCACTAGGTTTTGGATCACAATCCGAATTAGCTCAAACAGTTGCCGAAGGTAACATCCTTGTGATCATCGTTTTAAGTGGAGGTAATGATGGGTTAAATACCGTGATTCCGTTGAATATGTTGTCTAAATTGAATAGCATTCGGTCAACTGTCATGTTGCCGGACAACAAAATATTGCCATTGGAGGGTACCGAATTAGGGCTTCACCCATCTTTAAAAGGATTTCAATCTTTGCATAAGGAAAACCGTTTGAAAATTGTGCAGTCTGTGGCCTATCCCCAACCAAGTTATTCGCATTTTAGGTCGATGGACATTTGGGATTCAGCTTCAGATGCCTTGAAATACGAAAATAGCGGTTGGGCCGCCCGTTACTTAGAAGCCAAGCACCCGAATTTCCCGGAGGCCTACCCTACTGAATTATTCCCTCATCCATTGTCCATGGAAATTGGTTGGAATTCTTCATTGATGTTTACAGGAAAAAAATCTTTCACCAGCGTAGTGGCCTCCAATCCAGAATCGTTTTACGAGATCATAAATGAATTTGACAATAATTACCCTTCTACCCCCATCGGCGAGAAATTAAAATATTTGCAGCTCATGGCCAAGCAGTCGAATGCCTATGGAAAGGTGCTAAAAGAGCAATTTAAAAAAGGAACTGAATATGCGTTTCCAAGAAGTAATTTGGCGGACCAATTAAAAATTGTCAGCCGACTTATTTCAGGGGGTTTACAAACTAGAATATATAAAGTTCAAATTGGCGGTTTTGATACTCATAGTGCGCAGGTAGAACCAGGAGATAAAACGACTGGAATGCACGCAACTATTTTAAAAGAAATAGATGAAGCTGTGACAGCTTTCATGAAGAGCCTGGACCAAATGGGGAAATCGGATCGTGTATTAGGTATGTGTGTGTCGGAATTTGGGAGAACGGTTCATTCCAATGGAACCAATGGAACAGATCATGGTACCGTTTCGCCGGTTATTTTGTTTGGCAATAAAGTGGATCCAAAGGTGGTTGGCAAAAACCCAATCATTCCTGACAACACGAAATATTCCTATGAGATGGATATGCAATACGATTTCCGTCAAGTTTATGCCTCAGTCATGAACCAATGGATGGGAGGGACTAAATCGTTTACAAAAGATATTTTATTTAAAGACTTCGAGCAAGTTCCCATTATCCAGTCGGCCTACATCGATTCCGACGAAGATGGTGTACCCGATGTAGTCGACAAATGCAACGATACGCCAATAGGTACTTTGGTAGATGTCAATGGATGTGAAATTTTCACTTTGCCATCAAATAATTTCAAGGTAGAAGTGGTGGCTTCCACGTGCATAGGTTCGAATAATGGATCCTTAAAGGTATCGGTTTTGAATACCAACTATTCCTATTCATTAACCGTCAAAGGACCTAACAAATACGAAAAACAGATTAATATGCCTAAAGGGGTGGCCAATAGCCTGTTGAGTGGTTTGGTTTTGGGTGTATATATTATGGTCTTTACGGTGGAGAATGTCAAGAATTTCCAACAAGCCTTTGATGTAAAAATAACTGAACCGGCACCTTTGGTGGTTCAATCGACCATCGACGCGGGCAATAAATCAATGAGTATCCAACTCGGAGGCGCTACTAATTATTTCGTACAAATAAATGAAGCGTTCTTTAAAGTGACGGAGGCCAATTGGTCTACCGCCTTACCCGCTGGTTTAGTGAAACTACAAGTGAGTACTGATTTAAATTGCCAAGGCATTTATGTCAAGGAGTTTTTTGTTTCAGAGTCGGTCAGCGCATTTCCAAATCCAACCACCGGACCTGTCTCATTACATGTGCATGGAATAGACAAAAAGGTCGATATTTCCATCATCAATGCAGCGGGATTAGCAATTTCCAATCAAAATCACGCGGTTCCATCGTCTAGGTTGGTCGGCTTGGATTTAAGTGAATTTATTCCGGGTCTTTATTTAATTCGGATCCAAGGGGAAACCGTAGATCAAACGCTAAAAATAATTAAGCTATGAAATACCTAGGAATTTTATGGAT
>JABMMK010000302.1 GCA_013205605.1 Cytophagales bacterium
AGACCCCATTTAATTTCCTTACTTGAAACTGGTGAAATTCCCTTTATCAAAGTAGGAAAGCATCGACGGATTAAATACGAAGACGTGGCACAATACAAGGCTCAAATGTACTCAAAACAACGCAACCGAATTATCGAGATGATGAAAATGGATGAAGATCTCGGGCTATATGATTCATAGCGTAAAGTTTACCTGCTTTCTAGATACCAATGTTATTTATCCAATTCTAACACGGGATATTAGAGGCTGACATGTTGAACCTCATTTAAAATATGGGGTCCGATAAACTTGCTCAATGACTGTGGAGTAACCATTTCGACTTTTCTGCCGAATAGGTCTTCCAAAAAGAAATTGAGATCCATGAAATTATCAAAGCTCTTTCTGTTGGGCTCAAAATCTACCAACAAATCTACATAGCTTTCTTCTGTATTAGTTTCCTTGCTAAATGAGCCGAAAATACCCAAGCTATTTACCCCATATGATTTTATTGCCTCTCTGTTTTCAGAAAGCACAATTAAAAGCTCATTTTTTGTATGGATTTTTACCTAGTTCATTTGGCTGCAAAATTAATCATTAATACATGTTTTGAAAAAGTTCACATGAGTTAAAAACATAATTAAAATATCTTTTTATCTTGTGATTCAAGCATAAACCTGCTTGAGCCAAAAACCTATTTAATAATCATGCAAAAATTTCACACCGTATTAATTGCCCTATTCCTTCCATGTTTCGCATGGAATACTTTTGCCCAGGATGGAACTATTTATCCGCTTGAAGCGCCTAAGGAACCTAATGCCATTCCCTTAGGCACAGGATCTGTGAAGAATCAGCCCGCACCAGAATCTTGGTTTCGCCAGTGGGGTGACCCCATGGCCAGAAACATTTCCAAAGCTACCTTGACACCCTTCTTCCCTGAAAAAGGAAAGGCCAATGGAGCTGTGGTCATTGTGGCTCCAGGTGGAGGATACCGCTGGCTTTCCATGGGCAACGAGGGCTGGGAAGTGGCTGAGGCCCTGGCCAAAAAAGGAATAACTGCCTTTGTTTTAAAATACCGATTATTCCCGACGGCTCCCTCTTTGGATGATTTTACCTCTTGGATGAACCGTCCACGCCCAGCACCACAAAAAACGGATAGCACCTCAAAGAATACAAATCCAATGGCCCAAATGGATCTATCAAACCAGTTGGCAGACGCCGAAGCGGCCTATGCGATGATTCTAAAAAATGCCACGGAATGGGGTGTTGATACCCAACGAATTGGCATGATCGGTTTTTCTGCGGGTGCGGGACTGACGATGCATGCAACGCTAAATTCCAAAACGATGAAACTGGCATTTATTGGTCCTATTTATGGTAGCATGGGCCCTGTGAAAGTACCTGAAAATGCCCCTCCCATGTTTAATGTAATCGCCTCTGATGACTTTTTATTTAATGCGCAATTTGGCGTGATTGATTCTTGGTTTAAAGCCCGCCGGCCGGTTGAATTTCATTTATATCAAAACGGCGGACATGGATTTGGTTTAGGAAACCCAAATCGGACAAGCAATAAATGGTTTGACGCATTTATTCATTGGCTAGATGTAAACAAATTTCTGGTGGCCAAATAGCTTATCCACCATGATTCATCGCCTATTTACTGAACCTTTATCCATACTAAATAGTGTGGCACTCGATTTAAGCGCCACGATTCTGGAATTAAATCCATCCATCTATGGAAATGTCTCGGCATTACAGGACTACATCGAGGGTAAATTAGGCGGAAAGATGGGTTTTGGTGGTTACTTGGAACACCGGGTCATCTATGAGTCCTACGAGAATTTCGCCACGGCCTCCGCTGATTTTCGGAATATTCATTTAGGCATGGATTTTTGGACGAAGGCTGGAACTCCTGTTTTTGCCCCATTGAAAGGAGAAGTACACAGTTTTCAGGCGAATCAGGGAGCGGGAAATTATGGGCCAACGATCATTTTATATCATCCGGCTGAAAAAATTTATAGTTTATATGGACATGTATCCATGGCTGATTTAGTTCCTCTTGAAATAGGCTTGCCAATCGGCGCGGGTCAACTAATAGGCCATTTAGGAAACACCACTGAAAATGGGGGATGGCCACCACATCTGCATTTCCAATTAATCCGCGATATGCAAGGGTTTCAAGGGGATTATCCGGGCGTTTGTTCTCAACGAGATCTTTTGTTTTATGCCAATAACTGTCCGGATCCTGCTAATTTTTATCCTCTATTTAATCACGAGTTTCGCTAAAATTATATCTTATCTGAAAGCAATTTTCTTAGGTTCATCAACATAGTACCAGGGCTTTCCCACTGCACGCCGAATTTAAAAGGTGTCGCAACGTGCAATACATAATCGCAACCCTTCCTAGCTTTATCCCAACCCGCATCATGCATCAGGTCAAGTTCACAAAACTCTAAATTGCCTTTTGGGTCAATTTCTTTTTTAATGCCATTGATTACTTCATCGGTTCTAAATAAACTCCTGATGGAACCTCAAACCTCATAGCCTTTTTTTGATTTTTGCCTGTGCCTTTTGATATATAACAAAAAAAGGCAACGTCTTCTGACGTTGCCTTTAACAAATTCAATTTCTATTGATTACCTCAAAGAAGCTGGCCAAGGTTTTCCTGGATTGGATTTAACTTTAACAATCGAGAAGTCTCCATACCCATTTACAACACTAAAGGTTAGAACTTCAGGAGTTCTCTTAATAACCGTCATGGAGTAAGGAGATCCATACTGATCTACTCCGCTCATGCTAAGCACACCACAAGCATCACTAATTCCGACATCTCCTTTGTAGACGTCACCCTGACATCCATACAAACCAAATGTTCCATC